>JAFRWY010000098.1 GCA_017437905.1 Eubacterium sp. | reverse complement strand
GTTGTGCGGCCTGTCAGCGCCGTGTGGAACAGGCGGTCACCGGTGTACCGGGGGTGACCGCCTGTTCCGTCAGCCTGCTTACAAAATCCATGGGCGTGGAGGGAACCGCTTCGCCCGAGGAAATCCTTCAGGCGGTGGAGAAAGCGGGCTACGGTGCAATGAAGAAGGGAGAAGGGTCCGAAACTGCGAAGGAAGCGGATCCGCTGGTTGATCGGGAGATACCGGCCCTGAAGAAACGGCTCTTCCTGTCCGTAGGCTTCCTTCTCCTGCTGATGTACATTTCCATGGGGCATAATATGTGGAACTGGCCGCTGCCTTCGTGGTTGGAAGGGAATCTTTTCGGACTGGGGATCCTGCAGCTGCTGCTGGCAGGGACCGTCATGATCATCAATCAGAAGTTCTTTACCGGCGGTTTCCGGAGCCTCTGCCATCTGGCTCCGAATATGGATACGCTGGTGGCGCTGGGGTCGGCGGTCTCCTTTCTATGGAGTGTGACCGTGCTGCTCCGGATGGGCCGGATGGCTGCGGACGGTGCCCAGGCAGCGGATCTGATGATGCTCTATCACGATGAGCTTTATTTTGAATCGGCAGCCATGATCCCGGCGCTGATCACCGTCGGAAAACTGCTGGAGGCGGTTTCGAAGGGACGTACCACGGATGCCCTGAAAAGTCTGATGCGCCTTGCGCCGGAGACGGCAACTCTGGTCCGGGAGGGACAGGAGGTTACGGTGCCGGTCAGGGAAGTAAAGGTGGGAGATCTCTTTGCGGTCCGGCCCGGCGAAGCGGTTCCGGTGGACGGCGTGGTGCTGGAGGGACAGAGCGCGGTGGATGAGTCGGCCCTGACCGGGGAATCGGTGCCGGTGGATAAGGACGTAAATGATACGGTTCATACCGCAACCATCAATCAGTCAGGATACCTTCTCTGCAGGGCGGTCCGGATCGGGGAGGATACGGCTCTCGGACGGATCATCCGCATGGTATCGGACGCGGCGGCGACGAAAGCGCCCATCGCCCGGATCGCCGACCGGGTGTCGGGTGTCTTTGTGCCGGTGGTGATCGGTATTGCCATCCTTGTGACGGCCGGCTGGCTGATCGCAGGAAAGACGGCCGCATTTGCACTGGCCAGGGGAATCTCCGTACTGGTGATCTCCTGTCCCTGTGCCCTGGGACTGGCTACACCGGTAGCCGTCATGGTCGGAAACGGTGTGGGAGCAAAGCACGGGATCCTTTTTAAGACAGGAGAAGCGCTGGAAACCGCCGGGAAGACGGAGATCATCGTTCTGGATAAAACGGGAACGGTCACGGAGGGAACACCGAAGGTGACGGAGGTGATTCCGGCAGATGGGGTGACGGAGGAAGAACTGCTCCGGAAAGCAGCCCTTCTGGAAGAAAGGAGCGAGCATCCGCTGGCAAGAGCAGTGGTGGCATACCTGGAAGAAACGGGTCTGGTGCCGGATGCAGCGGGTGAGAGGAGAAAGACGGATACGGAAGGTGGTTCCGGGATCACGGACGGGCGCGGTACGGAGAATGCCGGTGCGGAGAATGCCGGTACGGAGCATGCCGCGTCGGAGGAATGCGCCGGAGGGGACTCTGCTCCGGGCGGCTCCGGCAGGTCCGGCGGGATCCGGGAATTCCGGGCGCTGCCGGGACACGGCCTGTCCGGGATCCTGGAGGGACACCGGCTGACCGGAGGCAGCGGGAAGTATATCCGCACGGTTACGGCTCTTCCGGACCGGATGCTGCAATCGGAGGAACGTCTGGCGGATGAGGGAAAGACGCCCCTCTTCTTCGCAGAGGACGGAAGACTGCTGGGGATCATTGCCGTGGCGGACGGACTCCGGGCGGATTCCGCGGATGCGGTACGGCAGCTGCGGGAGCTGGGAACGGAAGTGGTCATGCTGACGGGGGATAATGAACGGACGGCAGCGGCCATTGCAAAGGAAGCGGGCATCTCCCATGTGGTGGCAGGTGTGCTGCCGGAGGGAAAGGAAGAGGTGGTCCGTCTGCTTCGCTCCGCAGGACGCGTGGCAATGGTGGGTGACGGGATCAACGATGCGCCCGCACTCACAAGGGCGGACGCCGGATTTGCCATCGGAGCGGGAACGGATGTTGCCATCGACAGCGCGGATGTGGTACTGATGAACAGCCGTCTTTCGGACGTGGCGGCCGCCATACGGATCAGCAGGGCCACGCTCCGGAATATTCATGAGAACCTGTTCTGGGCATTTTTCTACAATGTGATCTGCATTCCCCTGGCGGCGGGACTCTTCCCCTGGAAGTTAAATCCCATGATCGGTGCGGCTGCCATGAGCCTGTCCAGCTTCACGGTCTGCATGAACGCACTCCGGCTGAACCGGCTGCGACCGGAAGGGAAGAAGAAAAATGCGGTACGGGAAGCCCCGGAAGCGGTACGAAGAAAGGGACAGGAAAAGGGAGCAGCCGTGGCCCGGATCCTGGAACAATACAAGGAAGAAAAGCATAAGCAGGAGAAAGAGAGGAAAGAGAAAATGACCAAAACAGTGAAGATCGAAGGAATGATGTGCGGACACTGCGAAATGAGCGTGAAAAAGGCGCTGGAAGCACTGCCTTTTGTAGCATCGGCGGAGGTCAGCCATGATGCGGGAACCGCAGTAATTACCCTGTCCGGCGAGGTGGATGAGGCGGCTGTAAAAGCGGCTGTGGAAGCAAAGGATTTTACCTACTGCGGCCTTGTGTAGAGGGCAAAAAAGCATTGTAAAAAAAAGGCATAAATGGTAACATCATAGTGTAATCTTTTCATTTTTTGTGCGACTCCCCGGGGGGAGAAAAAGGAGGATGCACTATGGGAGAAAATCGTTACAAGGGAACCAAAACAGAGCAGAATCTGCTGACAGCCTTTGCCGGAGAATCCGAGGCGCGGAATAAGTATACTTATTTTGCATCCCGGGCGAAGAAGGATGGCTTCGAACAGATTGCTGCTCTTTTTTTGAAGACGGCAGACAACGAGAAGGAGCATGCAAAGCTC
Organism: Eubacterium sp.; assembly: GCA_017437905.1. Lineage (GTDB taxonomy): Bacteria > Bacillota > Clostridia > Lachnospirales > Lachnospiraceae > Eubacterium_Q. The sequence continues at coordinate 40,877 of JAFRWY010000098.1, read as the reverse complement.
TGGTTCAAGGAGCTGAACGGGATCGGTACCACGGAGGAGAATCTGGAGGCTGCAGCCGACGGAGAGAACTATGAGTGGACCGATATGTACGAAGGTTTTGCGAAGACCGCAGAGGAGGAAGGCTTTCCCGAACTGGCGGAGAAGTTCCGCGGAGTAGCGGCCATCGAGAAGAAGCATGAGGAGCGGTACCGGGCACTTCTTGCCAATGTGAAAGAAGGACAGGTATTCGAGAAGGGTGAGATCCGGATCTGGGAGTGCCGGAACTGCGGCCACATCGTGGTGGGTACAAAGGCGCCGGAGGTATGTCCGGTCTGCAATCATCCCCAGAGTTTCTTTGAGATTCATGAAGAAAACTATTGATGAAAGGTGATCGGTTATGTACGGAGGTGAACATGTATCCTGGCTCATGATCGTGGTGGCGGTGGTGCCGCCGATCGTGATCATGCTGCTGATCTATGCGAAGGACAGGCACGAAAGGGAGCCCATCGGGCTTCTGCTTCTCTGCGCCCTGTCCGGTGCTCTTTCCGTACTCTTCAGCCTTCTGCTGGAAGAACTCTCCATGACGATCATCTCGAAAACCCTGTATTCGGCACATCCGAATGTACAGTATGCGGTGCTTGCCTTTTTGGGGATCGCGGCGGTGGAGGAGACGGGAAAATTCCTGGCCCTCCGGCTGACCACCTGGAAAAACCGGCATTTCAACTACACCTTTGACGGAATCGTATATTCCGTGTATGTATCGCTGGGGTTTGCGCTTGTGGAGAACATCATTTACGTGATCGGACACGGGATGCAGACCGGCTTGCTCCGGGCCATCACCGCGATCCCGGGTCATGCCTCCTTCGGCGTCTACATGGGTTTTTTCTATGGGTACGCAAAATTCTACGAAGTGGCAGGCAACCGCAGTAAGAAGACACAGAACCTCTGGTACGGCTGGCTGTCGGCGATGCTTCTGCATGGCTTTTATGATTTCTTTGCCCTTCGGGGGACACAGGCGTCCATGGTCTTCTTCATGGCATTTATCATTGCCATGGATGTGATCGTGATCGTTCAGGTGTTCCGTTCGGCGAAGAACGATACACCCATCTACCGGGCATATCGGCAGCCGCCTTACCGGATGCAGTTCCAGCAGGTTTATCAGAATCCGTACTATGCACAGCAGATGCAGGGAACATACCGGGCGCCGGTTTATCTGCAGCAGCAGTACGGTACTCCGCCGGGAGGCGCCTACGGATCTTCGGGCGGAGGACAGGGCAGCCCCTATGGGCCGCAGGGCGGAGGACAGAGAAGCCCCTATGGGCCGCAGGGCGGAGGACAGGGCAGTCCCTATGCACCCCGGGGCAGAAACGGGAACCCTTACGCACAGCAGGGCGGAAATCCTGCGGATCCCTATGGGCGTCCGGCAGGAGGAAACGGGAACCCCTATGCACCTCAGGGCGGAAGTCCGACGAATCCTTATGGGCAGGGCAATCCCTATGCAGGGAACCCGGGGCCCGGGAATCCCGGAGGAGATACGGGAGAACCGTGGCGCTGATCAGAATACATGATATATGTGGATGTTCCGGTGCAAAACGGCCGGATGACGGAAGGAGAAGGTATGGCAGACTGGATTGTTGTTGTAGATGATAATATGGCAAATCTGCAGATGGCGGGTACGGTGCTCAGCAAGGCCAACAAGAAGGTGTCGGCCATGAAATCGGGACAGAGACTCCTCACATTTATGAAAGAAAATGAGCCGGATCTGATCCTTCTGGATATTATGATGCCGGAAATGGACGGATTCGAGACGCTCCGTCTTCTTCGGGAGCAGGAGAAGGACATGGGCAGGGATCCGGTTCCGGTGATCTTCCTTACTGCGGATGAGGACAGCAATACGGAGAAGCGCGGCTTTGAGGAGGGTGTGTCGGATTATATCCGGAAACCCTTCAATCCCGAGGTTCTGCTCCGGCGTGTGGATAATATCGTTTCCAAGGAGGAGACACTGCAGAACCTGAAGACGGAAGCGAATATCGACCGTCTTACGGGACTTCTGAACAAGGGAGCCGCAGGCGCGGAGTTCACGGAATGCTGCAAAAGCCTGACCGGCTGTCTCATGATGATCGATCTGGATTCCTTCAAGCTGGTAAATGACCTTTACGGACATGAAATGGGAGATAAGGTCCTGGTGGCATTTGCGGACATCATCCGGAAATATGCACCGGCCGGCAGCCGCTCTGCCCGGGTCGGAGGAGATGAGTTCTCTGCATTTGCAAAGGATATGACGGATGAAGTGCAGGTGGAGAGTTTCGCACGTCATCTGAATGAAGAGCTTGTTGCGGAAGCAAAACGTCTGATGGGAGACGATATGCCCATACCCCTGGGAGCCTCCGTCGGTGCGATCATGGTTCCGGAGCAGGGGACGGATTACGAGGAACTGCTCCGCAAGACGGACAAGATGCTTTATATCGTAAAGCAGAACGGAAAGCACGGCTTCCGGGTCTATAACGGTGAAGAACCGGAGGAAGAAGAGACCGGAGCGGATCAGGACATCGAGTCCATCATGACGGTGCTTTCGGAGCGGTTCATCCCGAATACCGCACTGCAGGTGGATAAGGAGTCCTTCCCGTATGTTTACCGGTATATCATGCGTTATATCGTCCGGAATCACCGGGCGGTGGGAAATGTTCTCTTCACACTTACGAAGGAGGAGGGAACCGCTGACGGGGACTTCCATGAACTCTGCGATTCATTTGCGGTCCATATCCGTGAGACACTCCGAAAGTCGGATATCTTCATGCGGTATAAGACGAATCAGTATTTCGTTGTCCTGATGGACATGCAGAAGGAATCCTTCGATTCCGTGATCGGAAATGTGATCCGTACATGGAAGGAACAGCACCCCTCCGGACTTGAGGTGGGCTTTGAGTGTTCCTTCTCCGAAATCCCGGACAAGGAAACAGCGCGATAGTGTAAAAGGAGTATCCGGAATGACAGATGAACGATACGATAAACAAATGCGATCACTGGCGTATGTCATGCTCCTGATCACACTACTGACCTTTACGCTGATCCTGATCCTGATGAATGTACTTCTGGAATGGGAAAAATGGCCTCTGCCGATCCTGGTGGCGGCCTTTCTTGCCGTGATCGTGATGCATGTCCTGGAGCAGCCGGGGGAGAACGGACGGATCCATATTTTCGGAACAATCCTGATCGTGGAAATGTTTTATTACAGTGTGAATATCGACACGATCTATGACTCCACGCCCATCGTGATCATTGGCATCACGATTTTCTGTATGACGCAGGAGAAGAAACTGACCCGGATCTGTATGGCGGCCGGTATCTTCGGCATGGTCTATCATATTCTGGTTGTAAAGGGTGCTGCGGAGCTGGAACTGCAGACCTCGAACATCGTCCGTACGGTCTGGCATTTTATCATGGTGCTGATCGCGGGACTGATCGCGGAACGGCTTGTCTCCGGACTCACCCGGGGACAGAAGCTCTTCCGTAAGCAGCTGGCAATGATGGAAGCAGAGAACCGGAGTACCAGTGATTTCCTTGCAAATGTATCCCACGAGATCCGTACACCCATCAATGCGGTCATCGGCCTTACCGATGTATGTATCGAGCGGGCATCGGATCCGGAGATGCAGAAGACACTCCGGTCCATCGAGGCGGCCGGCAAGCGGGTGGCGGAACAGGTCAGCGATATCCTGGACTATTCCGAGATCGATATGGGGAAGATCGCCATCAACAAGGAGAATTACATGATCTCCTCCGTTCTGAACGATCTGTCTGCAGGGATCAAGCAGTATCTGCCTCCCGAGCTTGAATTCGTCATCGATGTGGACGCATCGGTTCCGGCGGTCATGCGTACGGATGTGTCCAAATTGAAAAAGATCATTTGGCACCTGGTGCTGAACGGGATCAAATATACGAAGGAAGGCGGTGTGCTGCTCCGTGTGACGGCTGTCCGCCAGAACTACGGTGTGAACCTCTGTATTGAAGTGGAGGATACCGGCACAGGCATGACGGAACAGGAGATGGACCGTGTTTTTGACCGGTTCTATCAGTCGGATTCCAGCCGGACCAGATCCTCCAACGGCCTGGGCCTCGGACTTGCCATCGTGTCGGGGTTCGTCAGTGCCATGAACGGATTCTGTTCCGTGGAAAGTGAAAAGGGCAAGGGAACCAAGGCACGTGTCAGCCTGCCCCAGGAGGTTGTGGATGAAACGGAGTGCATGTCCGTTCGAAACAAGGAGGATCTCTGTCTGGGTGCGTTCCTTCGTTTTGACAAGCTGCCGAATCCGGAGGTCCGTGTCTTCTATGATTCCATGATGCGGCACATGGTTCAGGGCCTGCATACGGCCATTCACCGTGTGGATAGCGGAAAGAACCTGAAGGAACTCTCGAAAACCATTCAGCTGACCCACCTTTTTGTCGGAGAGGCGGAGTATATGGCGGAACGGGAGTATCTGCAGGATATGGCGAAGCGGATCCCGGTGTTCGTTGTGGTAGGACAGGAGACGCAGCTTTCGGAGGAGCCGGGGATCCATCTTCTGCAGAAGCCGTTTTTCTGCTTCCCGGTGGTGGGTATTCTGAATTCCACCGACGGCATGCCCGGCACCCATCTGGATACGGTATATCTTCCCTCCGTACGTGCCCTGGTTGTGGATGATGAACCCATGAATCTGACGGTTGCAACAAGTATGTTCAGCCGGTACGGCATGACAGTGATCACGGCCGATTCCGGTCGGGAAGGTATCGACCGCTGCCGGAATGAAGCCTTTGATATCGTATTTATGGATCATATGATGCCCGGTATGGACGGTGTGGAAGCCATGAAGCGGATCCGCAGGGAAGCGGACCGTCGCGGACAGAGTTTTCCCATCGTAGCACTGACCGCAAATGCCATCAGCTCTGCCCGGGAAATGTTCCTGGCCGAGGGCTTCGATGCATTTGTCTCAAAACCCATCGACCGGCTGGAACTGGAACGTGTCTTAAGACGCGTTCTGCCTGAGTATCTTTTTGAAGAACAGGAGAACCGGGGAGGCGCTTCCGGGGTATCCGCCGATGACGGAAAGACGGGGACAAAAGGAACCGGCGGGGCAGGCAACGATACAAAGGAAAATGCACCGGCACAGGAAGGATCCGGCATGTCCGGAAAGAAGAGTCTGGTTGCTGCACTGACGGATCTCGGACTGGATGCCAAACAGGGAATGTTCTACTGCCAGGAGGATGAAGAACTCTACCGGACACTTCTGCTCCAGTTTGTGGAAGAGGAGAAGCCAAAGCGTGATAAGACCGCAGAGTTCCTGGAAGCGGGAGACTGTCCGAACTATACGATCCTGGTACATGCGGTGAAGAGTAATGCTAAGACCATCGGTGCCATGGAGCTGTCGGAGATGGCCAGGGCGCTGGAGGAAGCCGGAAAACGTGAGGATCTGGAATATCTCCGGAAGAATGACAAAGATATGTTTGATATGTATGCATCGCTGGCAAAGCAGTTCCGCATCATTCTCGGGCTTGATTCCGGGAAGGAGAAGGCGGAAGCGGCGGATGACGATGTGATCGAGTTCGGCCCGGCAGCGGAAGCGGCGGATGACGATGTGATCGAGTTCGGCCCGGCAGCGGAAGCGGCGGAAGATGACGTGATCGAGTTTTAGGGGGGACATTCATGACATTTAAAAAGTGGAAAGATATGCTGAATGATCCGAAATACCCGATTGAGGAGCGGATGTTTATCCTGATCGCATCCGTTGCCCTTCTGGCGGTTGTGATGGCGCTCGGAATCCGGCTGGTGATCGGAGCGTCGAAGCTGGAGCTTCTGATCCTGACAGGTACTCTGGTTATCTTCGGTATGATCGTGATCCTTTCCCTGCGGCATGATAAGGTTTATATCGGAGCAAGGATCACCGGGACGCTGATGGTATTTATCATGCTCCCGCTCCTGTTCTTTACGTTCGGAGGCATTTACAGCGGAACACCGCTCTGGTTTGTTTTCTGTACGCTTTTTATCACACTGACGATCTCGGGCGTTTATATGTGGTTCCTTCTTGTTTCGGATGCGGCGGTGGCCCTGACCTGTTTCATCACTGTCTATGCACGTCCGGGCATGGAAGGGATACATACCAGAGCGACCGAATATGTGGATATGGGAACCGCTCTTCTCATGGTAACGATCCTGATCGTCCTGATGCTTCGGTTTGTGGGAAAGGTGCATGCGGATCTGATCCGGCAGACGGAGGAACAGAAGAAGGCCATCGAGGAAATGAGCGAAGCGCAGAACCGCTTCTTCTCCAGCATGAGCCATGAGATCCGGACACCCATCAATACCATCATCGGTCTGAACGAAATGATCCTCCGGGAGAATATCTCCGATGAAGTGGCGGAGGATGCTGCAAACATCCAGGATGCCAGCAAGCTGCTCCTTCACACGATCAATGATATCCTGGATATGTCCAAGATCCAGGCGGGTCAACTGGATGTGAATCCGGTCACCTACCGGACCGGTGACATGCTGTCCGGAATCGTAGGAATGCACTGGCTGAAGGCAAAGGAGAAGGGACTGATCTTCCATACAAGCGTTGCGCCGGATGTACCCTCCGAGCTGTACGGTGATGAGATCCGGATCAAACAGATCCTGATCAATCTTCTTACGAATGCCATCAAATACACGGCAAACGGTTCTGTCTCCCTGTCGATCCAGTGCGAGAAGATCGACAAGGACAATGTACGGATGATCTATTCCGTTGAGGATACGGGCATGGGAATCCGGAAGGAGAGCATTCCCTACCTCTTCTCGGCCTTCAAGCGGGTGGATGAAGAGAAAAACCGTTATATCGAGGGAACGGGTCTCGGTCTTTCCATCGTGAAACGACTGGTGGATCTGATGGGCGGAACCATCACCGTGAACAGTATCTATACTCGCGGTTCCACCTTCGTGGTGGAGATTCCGCAGAAGGTGGTAAATGCAGAAGCCATCGGTAATCTGGACATGGACAAGCGACAGAAACAGAAGGAACGGGAGGTCTATCTCCAGAGCTTTACCGCGCCGGAAGCCCGTGTTCTGGTGGTGGATGACAATGCGTCCAATCTGCTGGTGGTTACGAAGCTGCTTCGGGATACGAAGGTTCAGCTGGACACATCAACCAGTGGTGCAGATGCTCTGATGAAGACACTGGCTACGGAGTATCAGGTGATCTTCATGGATCATATGATGCCGGAAATGGACGGCATCGAATGTCTGCATAAGCTCAGGAGCCAGACGGGCGGCCTCTGCAAGGATGCGAAGGTCGTTGCATTTACCGCAAATGCAGGCAGTGAGAATAAGGAGCTTTATCAGAAGGAAGGCTTTGACGGATATCTCACAAAACCCATTTCAGGAGAAGCCCTGGAGCGGGAACTGGGACGGCTGCTTCCGAAGGAACTGGTTCAGTTCACGAAGGCAAAGAAGGATGTGCTGGAGGAGAGTATGCAGTGGATCAACAATCGCCGGAAGAAGGCGGCTGTTGTGATCACCACGGAAAGTATCGCGGATATCCCCAAGAGTCTGATCGAACAGCATCATATCGTGATCCTTCCGCACCTTGTAAAGACCAGCGACGGTATATTCCGGGACGGAGTGGAGATCGAGAGCAAGGGGTTCCTCGTCTATATGCGGGATGAATCCAAGAAGGCGGCTATCGTGTCGCCGTCGGCGGAGACCTATGAGTTATTCTATGCAAAACAGCTGGAGCGGGCAAACCACGTGATCCATATCTCAGCCTCCTCGGAGATCGAGGGAAGTGCTTATTTTGTGGCGGCTGAGGCAGCGAGAGCTTTTGATAACGTAACAGTGGTGGATTCCGGACAGATGTCCGGCGGACAGGGGATGCTGACGATCCAGGCCTGCCGTCTGGCGGAAGAAGGAAAGAGTGCACTGGAGATCACGATGCTGCTGGAGAAGCTGAAGGAGAAGATCAACACCAGCTTTATCATACGCGACCTGAAATATCTGGCACGTTCCAACCAGGTAAGCAAGCGTATCGCCTATACCACACGTGCGCTGATGGCGCATCCGATCCTCAGGATGAAGAAGGGGAAGATCTCAGCCGGGAAGGCCTGCTACGGTTCACTTGAACGGGCATGGCGTTCCTATATCGAGGAAGCGCTGGATGTTCCGGATGAGATCGACAAGAGCATGGTGATCGTGATCTATTCGGGTGTATCCATGGCAGACCGGGATTATATCCGGGGAGAGCTTGCGGGACGGATCCATTTCAATCAGGTGCTCTTCCAGCAGGCTTCAGTGGCCGGAGCATGTATCTGCGGTGAAGGAACCTTCGGCCTGATCTTTATGACCCGGTAATAAAGCAAATGAATAATCCCCGGATACGGCCGGCATCGGGAGCCGGGGTTACGGGATATTCGGGAAATGTTTGACAGACATGAGGTGGCGGGGATGACAAAGGTTGATCTGGTAACCGGCTTTCTCGGCGCAGGCAAGACCACATTTCTTCTGGATTATGCGAAGGAACTGGTGCGACGCAATGAGAGGATCGGGATCATTGAAAATGACTACGGTGCGATCAATGTGGACCTTTTGCTCCTGCATGAGGAGCTGAAGGACAAGTGCCGGATGGAAATGGTCATCGGCGGAGATCCGGACTGCCACAGGCGGCGGCTGAAGACGAAGCTGATCGCCATGGGTATCGACCGGTATGACAGAGTTCTGGTGGAGCCCTCCGGGGTCTTTGACGTGGATGAGTTCCTGGATCTTCTGTATGAGGAGCCGCTGGATCATTTGCTGTGTCCGGGGAATGTGATCACGGTGGTTGATGCGGAGGCACTGCTGGTGCAGGCGGAACTTTCGGGAGAGGCCGGAGAGGGTGCCGAAGCAAGTGCCGGAGAAGGTGCTGTCGGGGATGCCGGAGAGAGCACCGACGGCGCAGTCGGAGAGAGTGCCGTTGGGAATGTCGGAAAGGGCAGTGGCGGGACTGCCGGAGAGAGCGCCGACGGGACTGCCGGTGAATATGCCGATGGAGGTGCCGGTGAAATTACCGGTGATACGGAGGATTCGCTCCGGAAGAATTCTGCGGATACGCGTTATCTTCTGGCGGAGGAACTGACGAAGGCCGGCTGCGTGATCTACAGCAAGGCGGAGCAGATGACGGATGCGGATCTGGAACGGGTGACGGAATATCTGAATGCCTGCCTTACGGAGGCCGGGTGCAGCCGGAGACTTACGGTGGAGGAAATATTGCGGAAGCCGGAGGGCGGTCTTTCGACTACGGACTATGACCGTCTGCTTTCGGCAGGCAGCAGGGATTATTCATATGTGAAACGGACGGTGCTGACCGAAGGGGCGTTCCGTTCGGTATTCTTTTTTCATGCGGAGCTGCCGCCCGGATCTCCGGAGGAGCTGCTGCAGAGGATTTTTGCGGATCCGGCCTGCGGAAGGCTCGCAAGGATCAAGGGATTTGTTCCGGTGAAGGAAGAAACGGCTCCGGAGGACGGTTCCGGGACGCAGGGGGAGACGCCCGCCCGTTGGCTGGAGATCAATGCCACCCGGGAGAAGGCATCGGTTCGACCCTGTACCGTGGGACAGCCGGTGATCATTGCGATCGGAGAGAACCCGGATGCCGGGCTGATCGGGAGTTATCTGGCCTCCTACGAAAATGAATATAAAGAATAGATTACGGTTTGTCATTTGATCCATGTCCTGTTACAGGGATGGGCAGGGCAAACTGTCGGAAGGAGAGAAACCCTTGGAAATCTTCAGATTTATTGTTAACAGTTTATTACTCGGCACAGGACTGGCCATGGACGCATTTTCGGTGTCCGTGGTGAACGGGATCAATGAACCGGGGATGTCGGCCGGGAAGAAACGTAAGATTGCTGGAGTCTTTGCGGGATTTCAGACCCTGATGCCCATGCTGGGCTGGGTATTGGTACATACACTGCTGCATTTTATTCAGCAGGCGGAGGGATGGATCCCCTGGATCGCATTTGTTCTGCTCCTGCTGATCGGCGGCAAAATGGTTCTGGAGGGAATCACGAACTCGGGAAGTGACCGGTCGGAGCTGACAGCCCACCGGCTGACACCGGGGGTACTGATGGTCCAGGGGATCGCAACCTCCATCGATGCACTTTCGGTGGGATTCACCATCGCCGATTACAAGGTGCTGACGGCAATCCTTGCATCGGTGATCATCGGAGTGGTGACCTATTTGATCTGTCGGGGAGGGCTGGTTCTCGGGGTGAAGGTGGGAACGAAGTTGAACCGGCATGCATCCATCCTGGGAGGCATCATCCTGATCGGAATCGGAGTGGAGATCCTGCTTTCTAATATTTTATAAGCGTAAGCATCCCGGGGCCGTGCCTTCGGGAGCAGGGACGGGCAGAGGATAAGGGGAACAGGCGTAAGCATAAACGGGGTGGCAGTATGTTGAAGGATTATTCAGTTGAATACGGGAAGAAGCTACGCACGCCGGAGGAGGCTGTGTCGGTGGTAAAGAGCGGGGACTGGGTGGATTACACCAGCTCGCTGGGGAAGCCGGTGCTTCTGGATGAGGCACTGAGCCGGAGGAGAGACGAGCTGACGGACGTTAAGATCCGCGGAAATCTGATCGAGGGACCGATCCATGTGGCGGAGTGTGATGAGTCACAGGAACATTTTGTCTATCATAGCTGGCACTGCTCCCCCTATGAACGGAAACTCTGTGACCGCGGGCTCTGCTATTATATCCCCATGGTTTTCCATAATAATGCGGCTTACTACGAATTCTTTATCGAAGTGAATATCGTGATGGTCAGCGTGTCTCCCATGGATAAGCATGGTTATTTCAACTTCTCCGTAAATACGGGGGTGGCCGGCCCCATTTGCCGGAAGGCGGATATCGTGATCGTTGAGGTCAACGAGAACATGCCGAAGATCCACGGCGGATATGATGAATGCATCCATATCTCCGAGGTGGATTATATCGTGGAAGGACATCATGATCCTTTCCCGGATATGATGCCCATAAAGATCAGGGATACGGACCGGAAGATCGCCGAACATATCCTTCCGTACATTGTGAACGGAGCGACGCTGCAGCTTGGTATCGGCAGCGTACCGAACGCAGTCGGAGAACTGATCGCCAGATCGGATATTTCGGATCTGGGAATGCACACGGAGCTTTGTACCGATGCATATCTGGAGCTGTATCGTTCCGGCAGGATCACGAATAAAATGAAAAATCTTGATAAAGGCAAGGGCGTGTTCGGGTGTGCCGTGGGTTCCAATGAGCTTTACGAATTCCTGGATGACAATCACGGGATCGCGGCCTATCCGCTGGAATACGTGAACCGGCCGAGTATCATAGCGCAGCTGGACAACATGGTCTCCATCAATGCCTGTGTGGCAGTGGATCTTTACGGACAGGTGGCAGCGGAGTCGGCGGGTTCCCGGCAGATCAGCGGAACCGGCGGGCAGCTGGATTTCCTGGCGGGGGCGTCCGCTTCCAGGGGCGGCAAGGCATTTATCTGTATGAAATCCACTTATCACGATAAGGACGGAGCGGTTCATTCCCGGATCCGGCCCCAGTTCGACGGGGATATCATCACATCCCCCCGGAGCCAGGTGTATTTTATCGTGACGGAGTATGGAGTGGTGAACATGGAGGGCATGTCCACCTGGGAGAGGGCAGAGCTTCTGATCAGTGTGGCACATCCGGATTTCCGGGATGAACTGATCCGTGAGGCGGAGGAACGGAAGATCTGGAGAAGATCAAATCGAAGATGACAGAGGATCATATATGAGACAAAGTTGGAAGAAGAGCATCCTTGTGGCAGCGGCTGCGGGGATGCTCTCCCTGACGATTCCGCTATCCGCTGAGGCGGCATGGGAGGAATCGGATACGGCTACCGGGGCAGTGAACCATGCGGAGGGTGCGGAACCGGCCGCAGTGGCTGCAGCTGATGAGGTAACGGACAGTGCAGAGGGCACCGGGCAGCCGGAGGGAACGAATGCAGAGGATCCGGCGGGTTCCCCGGTGATGCACATGCCTGCCATGGAGGCGGCGGAACAACCGGGTCTGTCTAAGGAAGAAAAAGCATCGGATAAAAAGTTCGGCTGGAAGAAGGAAGACGGAAAATGGCATTATTATTTTAATGACCGGATGACCTGCGCCGCATGGGTGAAGGTGGACGGGAAATGGTACTACCTGGATGCGGAGGGCGCTTTGGTGACCGGTTGGGCAGAGATCGACGGAAACCGGTATTATCTCGGAAGGGACGGCGCCAGGTGTTCCGGCTGGATCCTGCTGAACGGTTCCTGGTACCGTTTCAATGCGGACGGAGTGATGCTGACCGGGTGGCAGACCTGGAACGGAGGGTGGTTTTTTCTCGGCAAGGACGGGAGGATGACCACCGGCTGGAAGAGGATCTCCGGAATGTGGTATTTCTTCCGGGATTCCGGACGCATGGCCACCGGATGGGTAAAGTTCTCCGGCTATTGGTATTATTTGGACAGTGCAGGGCGTCTTACCACCGGCTGGAAGAAGATCAACGGGAAATGGTACTGCTTCAACGGAATCGGGCAGATGATGAAGGATACCTGGATCGGTGAGGAGTATGTGGGAAAGGACGGTGTATGGCAGAAGGATGCGGTGCGTCAGCCTTCCGGCAAGGCCCGTCTGAATGTGAAATGCATCTATCAGAATCCGGAACTTCCCAACGGCTGCGAGGTGACATCCCTCGCGATCGCACTGAATTATCATGGTTTCAACGTATCGAAGGGAGTGCTGGCAGACCTGTATCTGCCCCGGGGAAGGATCGGGAGTACATCACCCTATGATGCATATATCGGAAACCCGCGGATCAAGAACGCGTCCTGGTACTGCTACAGTCCGGTGATCGTCCGGTGTGGGAATTCCTATCTTTCGGGACAGGGATCGGAATATCAGGCGGTGGATCTGACGGGACAGGATTTCGAGCGGCTTCTGGTGGAACTGGATGAGGGTCGTCCCGTGATCTTCTGGGGAACCCTGTCCATGGGAAGTCCCAGCTACGGTTCCGACTGGGTGATCGGCGGAACAAGATATGCGAAGCATTATAATCTCCACTGCCTTGTGCTTACCGGCTATGATCTGGAGAAGAATCTGGTCTATGTGTCGGATCCGCTTCGCGGAAATGTGACCTATAATCTGACAACGACGAAGAAGCGTTATGAGCAGATGAAAAAACAGGCAGTGGTGATCAAAAAGAAGAAATGACCGTTCGATTGAATCCCGGGTCGTATGCCGTGGATCCGGCGGGCGGAGTGCAAAGCGGACGATGACACATCACAAATGAGGGACATGATATGACACTGAGAGAACAATTGGAGAATCCGGAACTGTTTCAGATTAACCGGATGCAGGCACATTCGGATCATTTACTTATGAACTGTGTTGCCGGGGAAGCGGATGATACGCCGGAGGAGGAAAAGGCGGACCGGGTGAACGGTACCGGTGTTTCCTGTCAGAAGCTGGACGGAGAATGGGAGTTTAAATACAGCAGATGTCTGGAGGAACGGCCTGAGGATTTCTTCCGGGAGGATGCATCCCTGTCCGGATTCGGAACCATACGGGTTCCGGGACACATCGAGCTGCAGGGCTATGGGAAACCCCAGTATATCAATACGCTTTTCCCGTGGGACGGTGTGGAGCATCTCCGTCCGCCGAAGATGCCGGAGCGTAACTGTGCGGTGGGATCCTACCGCAGAAGCTTTGACCTGGAGGAAGGATGTACGGAAGGCGGAGAGGTATTTCTCTCCTTTGAAGGCGTGGAAAATGCTTTTTCCGTCTGGCTGAACGGTGTATATCTCGGGTACAGCGAGGATTCCTTCACTCCTTCGGAGTTCTGCATCACGGAGTTGGTTCGTCCGAAGGGGAATCTGCTGGCGGTTGAGGTGTATCAGAGAAGCAGTGCTTCCTGGTTGGAGGATCAGGATTTCTGGCGGTTCTTCGGAATCTTCCGTTCGGTTTCCGTGATCCGGGTTCCGGCTGTGCATATCTATGATCTGAAGGTTACGGCGGATTATGCATATCAGGACGACTTTCTTCCGGCAGACGGAAATGGTTGGGAACCGGCGAAGAAGGGGGACGGCCTGCTTACGGTAACGGCTCTGGTTCTTGCGGATGCCATGCCGGAGGATGAGGATATCACGCTGCAGTTCGGTGAATTTCAGCCCGAAGGAGCAGTTCTTCGGAAAGCGGACGGGGAGAGTTTGAACGGTTCAAAGGCATCCGGTATCCGGGTACAGCTTCTTTCTTCGGAGGATGCGGGAGAACTGGGACTCACGGTTCCGCCCGCGGAGGCGGCCTGTCCGTTCCAAATGAGGGAACGACGCAGGAAACTGTACCGGCTGACCTGGAGATGCAACGTGGGAACGGTGCGGCCCTGGAGCGCGGAACAACCGGATCTTTATATAGTCACACTTACCGTAAAGGGAGAAGGGGAAGAACCGGCGGAAACCATCCGGCAGTCTTTGGGATTCCGGACCTTCGAGATGAAGAACGGGGTGATGTGCCTGAACGGAAAGCGGATCATTTTCCGCGGGGTGAACCGGCATGAATTCTGCTATCGCGGCGGGCGCTGCATTTCCGATCCGGACATGCAGTGTGACGTGGCACTGATCAAAAACAATAATATGAATGCGGTCCGGACCTGTCATTATCCGAACCGGAGCGGGTGGTACCGGCTATGCGACGAGGCGGGACTGTATCTCATCGACGAGACCAATCTGGAGACCCACGGCACCTGGCAGAAGCTCGGGAAATGTGAGCCCTCCTGGAATGTGCCCGGATCCCTTCCGGAGTGGGAGGCTGTGGTGCTTGACCGGGCAAAATCCATGTACGAACGTGATAAGAATCATCCGTCGGTGCTGATCTGGTCCTGCGGAAATGAGTCCTATGCGGGGGAGGATATCGCCCGGATGTCGGAGTATTTCCATGCTGTGGATCCCCGTCGGCTGGTACATTATGAAGGCTGCTTCTGGAATCCGGCTTACCGTTATATATCCGATATGGAGAGCCGGATGTATGCAAAACCCGCGGAGGTGGCGGCGTATCTGGAGGAGGAGCTGGCGAAGAAGGCGGCGGATCCCTCCTATGTTACAAAGCCATATATCAGCTGTGAATATATGCATGCCATGGGGAATTCCCTGGGAGGCATGCAGCTATATACGGAACTGGAGGATCGTTACGAGGGCTACCAGGGCGGTTTTATCTGGGATTTTATCGACCAGGTGCTTCCCCTGCAGCTTCCGGAGGGCAGGGAAGTGATGGCTGTGGGCGGTGATTTCGATGACCGGCCCACGGATTACGGCTTCTGCACGAACGGGATCGTGTACGGAGACCGGACACCGTCTCCGAAAATGCCGGAGGTACGGCAGCTCTACAGTCCGGTCCGGCTGGATGTGTCGCCGGAGAAGCTGACGGTGGAGAACCGGAATCTTTTCACCGATACGTCGGAGTATCTTTTCGTCGTACGCGGTCTTTTGGACGGACAGGTTCTGGAGGAAAGGACTATCGAGGTTTCGGCATCGGCCGGTGAGACGGTGACGGTGCCGCATGGAATCCGGATGCCGGAGGATGGGCTCGGGGTGATCGAGGCTTTTGCCTATGCCCGGGAGCAGAAAGCTTCCTCGTGTATGGAAGCAGCCGGACAGGATGTACGGCAGGACACGGGAAGAGCGGTGGCATTTGCACAGTGCATCCGGGAGCAGGGAAAAAGGGCGGTTTCCGGATTCCCGGTGCCGGGTGGCTTCGTGCAGGGAGACGGACATCTGGGGATCCTGGGGGATGACTGGCAGATCCAGTTCTCCATGCCGGAGGGAGGGATCACCTCCTATACCTTCGGCGGACGGGAATATATCGACCGTGTTCCGCGGATCAGCTTCTGGCGTGCCATGACGGACAATGACTGCGGTGCCGGATATCCGGCGGAAATGGGTGTCTGGTATGCAGCGGGACATTTTATGAAGAAGGACTATTCCCGGTTCCGGATCGAACCGGTGGAGGGCGGACTCCGGATGACCACCGTGTTCACCGGGGGACCGGCCGGAGAGGTTGAGGTGACGGTAAGCTATACCGTATATCCGGACGGACGGATCCTGGTGGAAGCGGATTTCCCGGGAATCGGGGGCTATCCGGAGCTTCCGGTCTTTGCCATGGACTTCTGTACGAAGCCGGACGTGGACCGGGTGGAGTATCTGGGCCTCGGACCGGAGGAGAATTATATCGACCGGACTGCCGGTGCCCGTCTGGGCAGGTTCCGGTTTACAGCTGCTGAAAATCTGTCCGGCTATCTTCGCCCCCAGGAGTGCGGAAACCGTACCGGTGTGCGGGAGGTGACAGTGACGGGAGCGGACGGCCGGGGAATCCGGTTTACAGCAGAGGGCGATCCATTTGAAATGAGCGTCCTTCCCTACAGTGCTTACGAACTGGAGGAAGCAAACCGGATCTTTGAACTGCCGAAGGTAAGGCATACCTGGATCCGCATTGCTTCCGAAGAAATGGGCGTCGGAGGCGATGACTCCTGGGGTGCACCGGTGCATGAGGAATACCGGATCGATTCCGGGAAGCCGCAGCATCTGGCATTCTGGATAACGCCCGTGGAGGTGCGGTGATGACAATCGTATTTGATGTGGGAGATGTACTGATCAATTTCAGGTTCCGTGACCATATGCGGGATCTCGGGTTTTCGGAGCAGGCCGTGGAGGAACTGTCGGAGCGGATGGTCCTGACGGAATTCTGGCATGAGATGGATCTGGGGATCCGGATGGAGAAGGATGCCATCGAGAAGTTTACGGCGGAAATGCCGGAGTATGAGCAGGAGATACGGACCTTTTGGGCCAACACCGACGGGCTGGTGGCGGAATATCCGTATGCGGAACCGCTGGTGAAGGGGCTGAAGGATGCGGGACATAGCGTTTATGTGCTGTCCAACTATCCGGTGGAGACAGCGAAGCGGCACTGGCCCACATTCCGGTTTCTGCCCCATGCGGACGGGTATATCATTTCCGGCTTTGAGAAGGTTGCGAAGCCGGATCCGCGGATGTACCGGTTGCTGGAGTCCCGGTTCGGTGTAAACCTCGGGGAATGCCTTTTTATCGATGACCGTCAGGTGAATATCGACGGGGCAGAAGCGCTGGGTATGCAGGGAATCCTTTTTACAGGGTATCAGGAACTGATCAGGGAACTCGGGAGCAGGGGGATCACTCTGCCGGAGTATTAATATAAGGAAGAAAAGGAGGAGGCTATGGTTAAGCACATCATTTTATGGACGCTGAAGGATGAACTGTCCGAAGAAGAGAAGGAACAGGTGAAGCAGGACATCAAGGAAGGACTTGAGGGGCTGAAGGGCGTGGTTCCCGGAATCGTGGATATCTGCGTAAATATTCACGGGCTGGAGAGCTCCAACGCGGATCTTATGCTGGATTCCACCTTCGAGGATGAGGCGGCGCTGAAGAATTATGCCGTACATCCGGCACATGTGGCTGTGGCGGACGGGAAGGTCCGGCCCTTTACAAAGCTGCGCAGCTGCCTGGATTTTGAAGCAGAATAACGGTTAACATAATACAGTGGACATAATTTGTCTTGAAATTGCTACAATTCTTAGAAGAAATGTACAAACCGATATGGCTTGTGCATTTTTTTTTTGTGTATTTTGGTTGTATTCTCTAAAAACATGGTCGAAATTGTTATGATTTATGTACGAATATTATAAAAGTTCGAAAAAAGTGTTGCAAAAATGTTACGTAATTGTTATAATTCCCACCGTGTTCTAAATTTGTACAAAAATACAAAGGAGAAATCAAACAATTATGAGAATTAAAAATCTGACTGCTCTGGCACTCGGGCTGATGGTGATCGCCGTTCCGTTCGATTCAGGCGTTGAAGCCCAGCCGGACAATCTGCAGCAGGAGACAGAGATCAGCGCAGAGATGGAGCAGGTATCCATCGTCTGGTCTGCAAACTCCGGTAACTCGGAGGCGCTGGTTTCCAAACTGATGGAGGAGCAGAAAGCAGATCTGCAGACCGAGCAGACTGAACAGACAACAGTTGAGGAAGAAGATGAGGCTGTTGTGGAAAAGAGTATTCAGGAAGCTCAGAAAGCCGCGGATGAGAAGGAAGCGCAGCTGGCTAAGGCAAAAGCCGAAAGGGAAAGAGCCGAGAAGGAAGCTGCAAAGAAAGAATCCATCCGCAAAGGACAGCTTGCCAAGGTTGCAGCGGTTCGTGCACAGAAAGCGAAGAAGGCAGCTGAGAAGATCCAGGATGCAACCGGTTCGTACTACTGCGGAGTACGGTTAATGTATTCCGAGCCGTACGAAGGCATAAGCGGTCACATCACAAGATCCAACGGTGTGGTTCACTACAACGGAAACCGTGAGACATGGTACTCCATTCATGAGCCGGGCCAGACCGTAACGGCTGTATCCATCCCGGGCAAGCATATTGCCAAGGACGGAACCATCCGTGATAAGGACGGTTACATCTGTGTGGCAGCATCTACCAGATATAAGAAGCTGTACACCACACTGATGACCAGTGTGGGACCCGCAAAGGTTTATGATACCGGATGCTCCTACGGAACCATCGATATCTACACAAACTGGTAAATCAAAAACGACGAAGGACATGTGCCTTCGTCGTTTTTGATTTCAGCGGGAAAAATCCCTCGCATCGCACAAAGTCCCTCCGGAGGGACTTAAATCACGGAAATGCGGGCCGGATCATCAGGATAAAAAATCGGAAAGCTTCTTCGAATAGAAGAAGTTATGTACCAGCTGATCGTATTCTTTCCACATGGGAAGTGTCTGGCAGGCGTTTTTCCTCGGGCAGTCATAGTCCGGCTCCTTCAGACAAGCAACGGAAGAGAGTGAGCCCTCCATAAGTTCCAGAATCTCACCGACAATATATTCCTCCGGTTCGCGACAAAGCCGGTAACCGCCGCCTTTTCCGCTGGCTCCCACGAGCAGTCCGCCGGTCACCAGGTCCTTCACGATGATCTCCAGATATTTTTTGGAGATTCCCTGACGCTCGGCGATATCCTTCAATGGGACGAATCTGTCACTTTTCTGCTCCGCGAGATCGATCATAACGCGGAGGGCATAGCGGCCTCTGGTTGATATCATAGTAAATTCCCCCTCTTTAACCCTTTTACCTACTATATCATAGGGTAATGGGAGGTTCAATACTTATTTTATCACTGTGACGGGGACAGAAAAAAAAATTCAAAACCTATTGACATAGTAGGCGAAAAGGTATATACTTCACCTTGTCATTCAAAAACATGCTCTGAACGACGGATGTCATCTCCGGGATCCGGGGCAGGGAAAGGAAAGAACGGTAATGAGAACATCGTATTTCACAACTACATGTATGTGTATGATGTGCGGTTGCATGCTGCAGGATTCCCGATTCGGTCGAGACAGCGGTGATGCGGCGGTTTGCCGTGCCTGAATGACGCTGTCGGATATCTGCGATTTGAACCGGGATCTGTATAAGGATTCCGGTTTTTTTTGTGCCATTGACCTAAAATGCTTGGCGTGAGTAAATGCGGTTATCTGAAATGAAAAAAATGAAAGGATGGTAAAGACCATGATGTATTCGAATGGAAAGCGAATGCCGCAGGGGCGGCGATGTTACAGATTAACGGATAAAAGAGAAGAGTGGAATAAAAGACATAAACACAGACGAAAACGTCTAAAATAGAAAGAAGGAAAATAAAATGAAGAAGAACATAGAAAAAAGTGCAAAGAAAAAGAGCTTACTGAAGAAGATCGCAGCCTTCGGGCTGACGGCAGTCGCATCCCTGGGACTGCTTACCGCATGCGGTGACAACAGCGGTTCCTCCGCAGCAGCGAAGGGCACCGATGCAACGAGTACCGGAGAGGACAAGGCGATCTACCGGACACTGGATGAGATCAAGGAGTCCGGTACCGTGAATATCGGAGTTTTCTCAGACAAATCCCCCTTCGGATATGTGGATGAGAACGGAACCTATCAGGGCTATGATGTATATCTGGCAGAGCGTCTCGGCAAGGATCTGGGCGTTAAGATCAATTACGTATCCACAGAGGCAGCCAGCCGTATCGAGTATCTGAAGACAGGAAAGGTGGACATTGTCCTTGCAAACTTCACGGTAACCCCGGAACGGGCGGAAGAGGTTGATTTCGCACTTCCGTACATGAATGTGGCACTGGGAGTTGTATCCCATGATGATCATGTGATCACGGACCTCGGTCAGGTAACGGCTGATGAGCAGATTATCGTCATTTCCGGAACAACTGCCGAGACCTACCTGGAGAAGAATAATTCCGACATCAAGCTTCAGAAGTTCGACACTTATGCAGCAGCCAAGAGTGCATTTGAGAACGGCACCGGCGTGGCGTGGGCAAATGATAACACGGAGGTGATCGCATTTGCCAAGGAGAACAAGGGCTATACCGTAGGCATTGATTCCCTCGGCAGCGCTGACACCATCGCACCGGCCGTGACCAAGGGAAATTCAACCCTTCTCAACTGGCTGAATGACGAGATCAAGGCACTTGGCATCGAGAAGTTCTTCCATGCAGATTATGAAGCAACACTGGTTGGCACATACGGAACAGAGTTTGAAGATACACTGGTCATCGAGGGCGGCGTAGTTCCGGAGAAGAAGGAAGAAGCAACCACCGCGGCTCCTGCTCCGGAAGCAAAGGGTACCATCACCGTAGCAGCATCTCCCACACCCCACGCCGAGATCCTTGCAAAGGCAAAGGACATCCTGGCAACAGAGGGATGGGATCTGCAGGTAACAGAATTTGAAGATTATGTTCAGCCGAATCTGGTAGTAGAGAGCGGCGAGATCGATGCAAATTATTTCCAGCATGTACCTTATCTGGATGATTTCAACAAGGAAAACGGTACAAGCATTGTAAATGCGGCAGGCATCCACTATGAGCCCTTCGGAATCTATCCGGGCACCAAGGCTTCTCTGGATCAGCTGGAGGATGGTGATACCATCGCCGTACCGAACGATACCACAAACGAAGCACGTGCACTTCTGCTTCTGCAGGCAAATGGTGTGATCAAACTGAAGGAGGGCGCAGGCCTTACCGCAACCGTACTGGATATCGAAGAGAACCCGAAGAACGTGAAGATCCAGGAGCTGGAAGCAGCACAGGTATCCCGCGTAAGAGATGAAGTTGCATTTGTAGTCCTGAACGGAAATTATGCACTGGAGGCAGGTCTTTCCGTCGGAAAGGATGCCATCGCATATGAGAAGTCCGATTCCGAGGCAGCCAGGACCTACGTAAACATCATCGGCGTAAAGGCCGGGAATGAGAACAGCGAAAAGATCCGGGCATTGGTAAAGGCTCTGGAGTCCGAGGAGATCCGTCAGTATATCATCGATACCTATGACGGAGCAGTGATCCCGTTCAACTAAAATGAAACTGTTCATTTGAGCAAAGCAATCTGTTTCAAATGATAAGGAGGCACTATGGCAGTCATTGAACTGGAACAGGTGAATAAGACATATTCCGGAAAGAACGGAGCCGTACAGGCGTTGAAGGAGGTCAGTCTATCCGTGGAGGAAGGCGAGATCTTCGGAGTGATCGGTCTTTCCGGAGCAGGAAAGAGCACGCTGGTTCGCTGCATCAATCTGTTGGAGCGTCCGGAATCCGGATGGATCCGGGTGGGGGGAAAGGATATTTCCGCTCTCTCCAAACATGAGCTCCGGCTGGAGCGGCAGAACATAGCGATGATCTTTCAGCAGTTCAATCTGTTAATGCAAAGAACGGTGCTGGACAATGTCTGCTTCCCGCTTGAGATCGCAGGCCTTCGGAAGAAGGAGGCAAGGAAGGAAGCACTGGAGTATCTTCGGATTGTGGGACTGGAGGATAAGGCAAGGGCCTATCCGGTCCAGCTCTCCGGAGGCCAGCAGCAGCGTGTTGCGATCGCACGGGCCCTGGCGTCTCATCCGCATATCATCCTCTGCGATGAGGCGACCAGTGCTCTCGATCCGCAGACCACCCGGACCATTCTGGAACTTCTCCGGAAGGTGAACCGGGAGTACAACATTTCCATAGTGATCATTACCCATGAAATGCGGGTGATCACGGAGATCTGTGACCGGGTTGCCGTCCTGTACCACGGAACCGTGGCAGAGACCGGGCCGGTACAGGAGGTCTTCCGGAATCCGAGATCCAGGGCGGCCCGGCAGCTTCTGCTCCTGCGTGAGAGCGAGCAGCTGGAAGAAGAGCTGGCGAAGGAGGAGCCGGAGACGGCAGACGAAACAGCAAAAACTGAGGCAGCGCAGGAGCCTGAACAGGAATCGAAGAATCTGCGCGTGATCAAAGGAGGTGCGCATGCAGTTGGCTGATATATGGCCCATGCTGTTGGAAGGAACCCTGGACACTCTTCGGATGGTCCTCATTTCCACAGCCCTCGGGTATCTGATCGGATTGCCCCTCGGCGTCCTTCTTACCATAACAAATAAAGACGGAATCACTCCGCATCCGGTCCTTTACCGGGTGTTGGATCTGATCATAAATGTGACGAGAAGCGTTCCCTTTCTGATCCTTCTTATTCTGATCCAGCCGCTGACGAAGCTGGTGGTGGGCAAGAGTTACGGAACGACGGCGACTATCGTTCCCCTGACGATCGCTGCAGCACCGCTCATCGCCCGGATGGTTGAGAATTCCCTGAAGGAAGTGGATCGGGGCGTGATCGAGGCGGCTGTAAGCCTCGGAGCCAGTGAGTTTACCATAGTCCGGAAGGTACTGATCCCGGAGGCCAGGACATCTCTCCTTGTGGGTATAACGATTGCACTTGGTACGATCCTGGGATATTCCGCAATGGCGGGCGTGATCGGTGGCGGAGGACTCGGTGATATCGCCATTCGGTACGGATACTACCGTTATGAAACGGAGGTCATGATCATTACCGTGGTGGTACTGGTACTCCTCATGCAGATCCTGCAGTGGCTGGGAATGCTTCTCTCCGGAAAGGTTGACAGGCGGAGAGTATGAATCTGGAGGTAATGGGGTCGTATCTGCCCCTGTTCGGGAAAGCACTCTGGCTGACCTTCCGGATCGGCTGGCTGGGAATCCTGCTTTCCTTCGTGATCGGACTTGTGACTGCCGTAGTGCGGCATTACCGGGTTCCGGTGCTCCGTCAGCTGGCGGGCATCTATATCGAGCTCTTCCGGAATACACCGCTCCTGGTACAGCTCTTCTTTCTCTATTTCGGACTTCCGAAGCTGGGGATCAGGATCGGCGCGGAGTTCTGCGGAATCCTGGGACTGGGGCTGCTGGGCGGTGCTTATATGGCGGAGACCTTCCGCAGCGGACTGGAGACGGTGGAGAAAACCCAGGTCGAAAGCGCACTTTCCCTCGGCATGACCCGGGGACAGGTGCTTCGGCTGGTGGTGCTTCCGGAGGCCGTCTCTGTCAGCATACCCGGCTTCACCGCAAATGTGATCTTTCTCCTTAAGGAGACCAGCGTATTCTCGGCCATCAGTCTGATGGATCTGATGTTCACGGCGAAGGATCTGATCGGGCTTTATTACAAGACCACGGAGTGTCTTGTGCTGCTGGTGATCTTTTATCTGATCATGCTTCTTCCGGTTTCCTTCCTGGGAAGCTGGCTGGAAAGGAGGATGCGGCGTGCAGGCTTTGGGTATTGATGTACTGTTTAAAGGAACAAACGGGCAGCGCCTTCTGGAGGGGCTCTGGGTGTCTCTCCGGATCAGCCTGATCTCGGTAGCGATCAGTCTGACACTGGGTGTCCTGGTGGGAATCCTTATGACGAAGAAGCATCCGGTGATCCGGATCCTGACCAGAGGCTATCTGGAAATCGTGCGGTTCATGCCGCAAATGGTGCTGCTTTTTATCGTATTCTTCGGGTCGACCCATGTCTTCGGATGGGACGTGGACGCAGAGCTTTCCGCAGTGATCGTATTTTCCTTCTGGGGAGTTGCGGAAATGGCGGACCTGACCAGGGGGGCACTGATCAGCATCCCGAAGCATCAGTATGAAAGTGCGGCGGCTTTGGGATTAAACGGAAGACAGACGTACCTTCTGATCATAATCCCGCAGACCCTGCGGCGTCTGATCCCGCTCTCCATCAACCTGATCACCAGAATGATCAAGACTACAAGTCTTGTCATGATGATCGGCGTGGTGGAGGTGTTAAAAGTGGGACAGCAGATCATAGAAGCGAACAGGAATTCTTCGCCAAATGCGGCTTTCGGCGTATATGCAGTGGTCTTTCTGCTGTATTTCCTGGCTTGCTGGCCCATCAGTCTGGTGGCGAAGCATCTGGAGAAACGCTGGGCGGTCGCGTGAACATTTTCGGCTGAGCCGTGAAAACGGAAAGGGAAGAGTTTGGATATGAGTAAGGCAAGTGAGATTCTCCGGGTGGAGCACCTGACAAAAGCATATGGAGAAAATGTGATCCTGAAGGATCTTTCCCTCACGATCTGTGAAGGGGAAGTCGTGGTGATCGTCGGGCCCTCCGGCTGCGGCAAGAGTACCCTGCTTCGCTGCCTGAACGGACTGGAGGAGATACAGGAGGGGACAGTCACCTACCGCGGTTCCCATGTGAACGGTGCAGTGGGACGGAGGGACCGTAAAGCGTCGGAGAAGCTTTCCGAAATCCGCCGAAAGGTGGGCATGGTCTTCCAGAGTTACGAACTCTTCCCCCATAAGACGATCCTGCAGAATGTGATGCTGGCACCCGTGAAGGTACAGAAGCGCGAGAAGCAGGAGGTGCGGGCGGAAGCGCTGTCGCTTCTTTCCAGGGTGGGACTGGAGGAGAAGGCGGATGCCTATCCGAGACAGCTTTCCGGCGGACAGCGGCAAAGGGTCGCCATCGTCCGGGCGCTGGCCATGCACCCGGAGGTTATGCTCTTTGATGAGGTAACCGCGGCGCTGGATCCGGAAATGATCCGCGAGGTTCTGGAGGTGCTGCTCCGGCTGGCGGAGCAGGGTCATACCATGGTGATCGTGACCCATGAAATGGCCTTTGCGGAAGCCATCGCCGATCGTGTGATCTTCCTGGATCAGGGAGGGATCGTGGAGGAGGGCACCGGCAGCGGTTTCTTCCGGAAACCGAAGACCGAGCGGGCAAAGCGTTTCCTGGAAACCTTTACCTATGGAAAGATCACGAAGGAACGGAAGATCGGTTAAACTCCTTCTTCGCCATGTCCGGCAATGCCGGAGTCATGCCGGGTCGAAGGCGAAGGATCTTCAGAAGGGGGAAATATGACAGACAGGGAGATCATCGCAAACTTCATACGGAAAGGGGAGACGAAGGAGCAAAGACTCGGACTCGAACTGGAGCACTTTATCTTAAATGAGATGGAAGAGGGGATCGAGTTTGAGGTTCTGTCCGAACTGATCCGAAGAACCGGGGAGAAGATCGGAGCCGTTCTTACCGTGACCGACGGACATGTGGTCGGGTATGACGCGGGAGACTACACGGTCAGTGTGGAGCCGGCGTGCCAGTTTGAAATCAGCGTAGCACCGTTTTCTTCCGTTGCGAAGATCGAATCCGTATACGAGGCGTTTCGCGCCCTGTGGGATCCGGTCCTCGGCGGACTCGGGTTTTCTCTGGTGATGCGGGGCGTGCATCCGGCAGTGGAGTCCGGTCGGATCCACCCCACGGAGTTACCGCTGATACCGAAGAACCGGTATTATTTTATGGACCGGTATTTCCGGGAGACGGGGAAGTACGGTGCGCACATGATGCGGGCATCCGCGTCGGCGCAGATATCTCTGGATTATTCGTCGGAGGAGGATATGGTGCGGAAACTTCGCCTGCTGACCATCCTTTCCCCGGTGCTGATGCAGATGATGGAGAACAAATCATTTCCGGACAGCCGGCTGGCGCAGCAGGCGGGCAGACATCTGCTAAGGACGCAGATCTGGGATGATCTGGATCCGGAACGGACCGGCTTCTTCCCGGGGGCCTTCCATGGGCAGTTCGGATATGGCCAATATGCGGACCTGCTGCTCAGTCGTCCGCTGGTGGTGCTGACAGACCAGGGAAAGACTACTTATGCCGGAGAAAAAAAGCTGACGGAACTGATAGACCTTTCTTCCTTCTCCGGGGACCCCGGAAGACAGAAGGCTTTGGTGGAACATCTGATGTCCATGTTTTTCCACCATATCCGGCTGAAACGGTATCTGGAGGTGCGTGTGGCGGACAGCGTTCCGATCCGGAAGGCGCTGGGATACGCAGCGCTGCTGAAGGGACTTTTCTACAGTGAGGACAATCTGAAACGTCTGGAGAAACTGCTGTCGGGACATCTGATCGATGTGGAGGAGGCTGTCTACCGGACGGAAATCCAGGGTGAAAATGCCATCATTTATTCAGGGAAAAGAGTCTATGCCTGGGCCAGGGACATGCTCCGTCTTGCTGAGCAGAGCCTTCCGGAGGAGGAAAAGGTATATCTTTCGGAACTGAAGACAGGTGGTCCGAAGAAGGTGCGTTCCGCCGGATGAGCCGGGAACGGATCATTTCAAAACATGACGAGGTCGTCTGTCAGGAACTGACACGGTATCGACAGTGGAGACGATGCAAAAGAGGAGGAGGTGAGAGTATGTGCGAGCTTTTTGCGGTCAGTGCGAAGGAGAAACTTCCGGTGACCGGACTTCTGAAGGAATTCTTCTCTCACAGTAAGGAGCACCCGAACGGCTGGGGACTTGCGGTCTTTGACGGAAATCATCAGAACGTGGAGAGGGAACCCGTCCGTGCATCCAACAGTCTGTATCTGAAGAACCGCCTGTCCGCGGGGATACAGTCGAATCATATGCTGGCGCATATCCGCCGCGCAACCGTGGGAGATGTGGATTTTCGGAACACACACCCCTTTGTGAAACGCGATGTATCGGGGCGGACATGGACACTGATCCACAACGGGACAATCTTCGAGGCAAGTGTTCTCAGCCCCTACCAGTATTCCCAGGCGGGAAGCACGGACAGCGAACGGATCCTTCTCTATCTGGTGGACCGGATCGACGAGAATCTGGAGAATGACTGGAACTCATTTGATGTAAATGAGCGTTTCCATGTGGCGGAGCAGGTGACCCGCACGCTGGCCCAGGGGAATAAACTGAATCTGATCTTCGATGACGGAGAGTATCTCTACATCCACAAGAACGCACCCGGAACTCTCTATATCCGTGAGAAGGAAGGGGAGGCTGTGATCTCTACCCGGCCCCTGGATGCGGGAAACTGGAACGAGATACCTCTCAATCAACTGCTGATCTATAAGGACGGAACGAGGATCTACACGGGAGAGAAGCATGGGTTCACTTATGTGGAGGATCCGGAGCAGGTGAAGCTGCTGTATGTCGGATTCTCGGGACTGTAAAAATCATCATGCTGCGCCGTCAGATTCTTCATACTGTGTCGAATGATACTTCACTGTCATACGTTACAGCCTGACGGAGCAAAGGTATTTGAAAGGATATCATATGATACAGGACGCGGAACTATTTAGTGCCATTGATCAGAAATACATCCGTCCCACGGAGCGCCCTGCGAAACCGGTGGTGGGTGTGGAACTGGAATATCCCATCGTGAACCTGAAGAATATCGGCCTGTCCGAGGTGACGGAGCCGGTTGATTTTGATGTTGTTCACCGTCTTGCGGAGGGCTTTGTGGTTCGTTTCGGGTTTGAGAAGATAACCCGGGATGATGACGGAGAGATCTATCTTGCAGAGGATTCCCGTACCGGGGACACCATTTCCTTTGACTGCAGCTTCAATACACTGGAGCTTTCCTTCGGGATCGAAGAGAATATCTGCATTCTGAAGAACCGTTTTGACCGGTACTATTCCTTTATCGAGGAGAAACTACTGGAGGAGCGGCATACGCTGACCGGCATGGGGATCAATCCGGGGCTTCATGTGAACCGGGTGGAGCCGATCCAGAACGGAAGGTACCGGATGCTGCTTCATCATCTGGAATCCTATACAGGATACGGAAATCAGATCCAGTTCCACCACTATCCGAATTTCGGACTCTTCAGCTGTGCGTCCCAGGTACAGGTGGATGCGGAGAAGGAACATGTGGTGGAGATGCTGAACACCCTCAACCGTCTGGAGCCGCTGAAAGCGCTTCTCTTTGCCAATTCGGTGTTTGAGGCGGATGCGGATCACCGGTTTCTGGCCAGCCGTGACTACCTTTGGAAGCACAGCCTCCACGGCCTGAATCCCCACAACGTGGATGAGTATGACAAACGGCTGCACAGTGTGGATGAGATCGTTCGTTATATTGCATCGGAGAGTCTGTATTGTCTGGAACGGGATGGGAAGTACATCAATTTTCCGCCGGTGATGGTGGAGGACTATTTTCGGAGCCGGATGGTGCGGGGGGAGTATTTTGACAACGAAGAAGGACGGTACAAGTACGCCACCTTCGAACCCGGAATCGATGATCTGCAATTCCTTAGGTCCTTCAAGTTTAATGATCTTACCTTCCGGGGAACCGTGGAGTGCAGATCCGTCTGTGAGCAGCCTGTGCAGGATGTAATGTCGGTTGCGGCATTTCACGCGGGACTTGTGGCAAAACTTCCGGAGCTGACTCGGCTTCTGGATGAAAATGTGGGTCTTTATCAGCAGGGATACAGCGTGGGAGAGCTTCGTGAGATCTTTGTACGTCAGGATCATACCCACCGCTTTGATGATGCTGCATATTCGCTTCTGGAGGAGGTCCTCCGACTTGCGGAGGACGGTCTGGCAGGCCGCGGACACGGAGAGGAGCAGTTCCTGGAACCGCTGTTCCGCCGGGCGGAGCAACGGACGAATCCTGCACTTCGACTGCTTGAGAAGCAGAAGGCCGGGAGGGCTCTCAGGGAAGTGATCCTCGAATTCGCGGACCGGAGGTAATCTCTTGAACTATGCATCACGGATAACGCTGTCACTCCCGTAGTTGGTATATTGGCATTGTAAATCCATAACATACCGTGTATATTGAGATTAAGAATAATGTGGATGCGATCCTGCAGTTGAGCATTCAGTCGAATAAAGCTCTCTATACAAAGCTGAGAAGGGAGGAACTGGGTATGTGTGAAGCTATGGAATGGCTGATGAAGGACGTGCTGGATGAACGGGAAGAACGTGGGAAAGAAATTGGAAAAGAGATTGGGAAGAAGAACGGGATGGAACGCCTGAAGGATGCAATCATGGATATAAGGGGCGGCCTAACAGACAGTGATCTGAAAAAGAAATATGATTCCGAGACCTTAAAGATGGCAAGGTCGATAGGATAGTGCGCGTGAAGCCCGGGAGGTTTGAATACCTTCCGGGTTTTTGCGTGCAGGCACGCAGCCGCAGAATACTCTTTAGGGTCTGTGAATAAAAAACTTTTATAAACCTATTGACACAGTAGGTAAATAGTGGTATTATACGAGTGTCCTCAGGAAAAACGGATGGGACACGCAGAATGAAGAAAGGAGGCGGAACGATATGTTTAGAACAGATAAGAACTTTGAAACCATGATGTGTTGTCGAATGTTCATCTCCCGGGCATGTAGTATGGCTGGGGCGTTCGACTGCCGATGTTGCCGCCTCATGAACAGCTGATCCAAGAGCGTCAGCCTGTATAAAGAAGCCATTTGCCCGGGAGTAATAAGTCACCCGGGCAATTTAGTTTTGAAAATCATCTTAAATCATATAAAGGAGAATAATAAAATGAGCGATTACAGATTTGAAACACTTCAGTTACACGTAGGACAGGAGCAGCCGGATCCGGCTACAGATTCCAGAGCAGTACCCATCTACCAGACAACCTCTTATGTATTCCGTAACAGCCAGCATGCGGCAGACCGCTTCGGTCTTGCAGATGCAGGTAACATCTACGGAAGACTGACCAACTCCACACAGGACGTGCTGGAGAAGAGACTGGCAGCCCTGGAGGGCGGTTCTGCCGCGCTGGCACTTGCATCCGGTGCAGCAGCCATCACCTACACCATCGAAGCACTGGCAGCAAACGGCGGCCACATCGTAGCACAGAAGACCATTTACGGCGGCAGCTACAACCTGCTGGCACATACACTTCCCCAGTACGGCATCGAGACCACATTTGTGGATGCACATAATCTGGCTGAGGTTGAAGGTGCCATCAAGGAAAATACAAGAGCCATCTATCTGGAGACCCTCGGCAATCCCAACAGTGATATCCCGGATATCGATGCCATTGCAGAGCTTGCTCATAAGCACGGACTTCCGGTTGTTGTTGACAACACCTTCGGTACACCGTACCTGATCCGCCCCATCGAGCATGGTGCAGACATCGTAGTTCACTCCGCAACCAAGTTCATCGGCGGACACGGAACCACCCTCGGCGGTATCATCGTTGAGTCCGGTAAGTTTGACTGGAGCGCAAGCGGCAAATATCCGAACATCGCAGCTCCGAACCCCAGTTACCACGGCGTATCCTTTTACGAGGTAGTAGGACCCGCAGCATTTGTAACCTATATCCGTGCGATCCTGCTTCGTGATACCGGAGCAACGATCTCTCCGTTCAATGCGTTCCTGCTTCTTCAGGGTGTTGAGACTCTGTCCCTCCGTCTGGAGCGTCACGCAGAGAATGCAAAGAAGGTGGTTGAGTTCCTGTCGAATCACCCGCTGGTTGAGAAGGTAAATCATCCGTCCCTTCCGGACCATCCGGATCATGCGCTGTACCGGAAGTACTTTCCGAACGGCGGTGGCTCTATCTTCACCTTCGATATCAAAGGCGGTAAGGACGCGGCTTGGAAGTTTATCGACAACCTGTCCATCTTCTCTCTGCTCGCAAATGTTGCAGACGTGAAGAGTCTGGTGATCCATCCGGCATCCACGACCCATTCCCAGCTGACCGATGAGGAACTGAAGGATCAGGGAATCAATCAGGGAACTATCCGTCTTTCCATCGGAACAGAGCATATCGACGATATCCTCGCGGATCTGAAGAAGGGATTTGACGCTGTACAGTAACGTGGTATAATTGAGCGGATTGATAAGATTCTCAGGGCAATCGACCTCAGAATGACATTCCATTTTCATCCTGAGCGAAGCAAAGAATCTGTCAGACAAAAGAAAGGAAGGCAAACTATGTCAAATATCTATAAAGGAACACTCGGACTGATCGGAAATACACCTCTCGTTGAGGTAGTGAATATTGAGAAGGAACTGGGCCTTAAAGCAACCATCCTGGTGAAGCTGGAGTATTTCAATCCGGCAGGAAGTGTTAAGGACCGTATCGCAAAGGCCATGATCGAGGATGCAGAAGCGAAGGGACTCCTGAAGGAAGGTTCCGTTATCATCGAGCCCACCTCCGGAAATACCGGTATCGGACTTGCTGCCATTGCTGCAGCAAAGGGCTATCGGATCATCCTGACCATGCCCGAGACCATGAGCGTGGAGCGTCGTAACATCCTGAAGGCATATGGTGCGGAACTGGTTCTGACCGAAGGCGCAAAGGGCATGAAGGGTGCCATCGCAAAGGCAGAGGAGCTCTCTAAAGAGATCCCCGACAGCTTCATTCCTGGTCAGTTCGTAAACCCGGCAAACCCGGCTATCCATAAGGCAACCACAGGTCCGGAGATCTGGAAAGATACGGACGGAAAGGTTGACCTCTTCATCGCAGGTGTTGGTACCGGCGGAACCGTAACCGGAACCGGCGAATACCTGAAGGAGCAGAATCCGAACATCAAGGTAGTAGCACTGGAACCCGAAGACTCTCCGGTACTTTCCGAAGGAAGAGCCGGTGCACACAAGATCCAGGGAATCGGCGCAGGCTTCGTGCCCGACGTGCTGAACACCAAGATCTTCGACGAAGTATTCAAGGCTTCCAACGATGACGCATTTGCAACCGCAAAGCTGCTGGCAAAGAAAGAAGGTATCTCCGTAGGTATTTCCTCCGGTGCAGCCCTCTTCGGAGCAATCCAGCTGGCAAAGCGTCCCGAGAACGAAGGCAAGGTGATCGTAGCTCTTCTTCCCGACAGCGGTGACCGCTACTATTCAACCGCACTCTTCACAGAGTAAGCTTACTGTAACAACCCGTTACAGATACCCTCCTGTAAAATGTACTGAAAGGGGATG
Organism: Eubacterium sp.; assembly: GCA_017437905.1. Classification (GTDB taxonomy): domain Bacteria; phylum Bacillota; class Clostridia; order Lachnospirales; family Lachnospiraceae; genus Eubacterium_Q. The sequence goes on along the minus strand of JAFRWY010000098.1, from coordinate 8,806 downwards.
GCGAACGTGCCATCCCCTTTTTGATGTATCCTTTCCGGCGGTCCTGTGCAGTAACCTTGCACTATTCCTTCTGTACGGGTATAATATCTTCATCTCAGTGGGAGAAGACCCCGCCTCTCAGGTGGCGGGTAATACGAGACTTGTATGTGAAACGGAGGAAAGAAAAAATGAGTCTGATCCTGGTGACAAATGATGACGGCATCGATTCCGACGGTCTTCTTCGCCTGGTCCGTGCTGCCAAAGAGTTCGGAGAGGTATGGGTCGTGGCACCCGACGGCCAGCGGAGTGCATCCTCGCACAGCATCAACATCCGTAACTCCATGGATATCTATCCGCATGCTTATCCGGAGGAAGGCGTAAAAGCTTTTACCTGCAGCGGTACCCCCGGGGACTGTGTCCGTGTCGGCGGCCTTTTTGTGATGCCGGAGAAGCCGGCCCTTGTTCTTTCGGGAATCAATTTCGGATACAATTCCGCTACAGATATCCAGTATTCGGGAACCTGCGGCGCTGCATTTGAAGCAGCCTTCCAGGGATGGCATGCCATAGCGCTGTCGGAACAGGCAGTGGAATGTCATGAGGTGACAGACCGGTATCTCCCGGAACTGCTCAGGGAACTGATAGATACACCGCTTGAATACGGACGGATCCATAATGTGAACTTTCCAGGGTGTCTGCTGTCCGAATGCAACGGCGTTCTCCGGAACCTGACGGTTTCCCGAAGCGAATTCTACACCGATGCATACAAGGAAGTGGAGAAGCTTCCGAACGGCGGCGTCCGCGTTGCGGTAGACGGACAGTACAGTGAACAGGCGGAAGAGGGAAGCGACATGTACGCGCTGATCCATAAATATGTGTCTGTAAGCGTGGTGAACAATGTCGGGATCACTGAGTGATCCGAACGTCATTTGTAATGTATAGATCAAAAGAGATCCCGGGGCCGGATAACAGTCATCCCCGGGATCATTTTTCATTTTGCGGTAACCTGTCCCTTCCGGTAGCGTCCGAAGAGGATTCCGTCATCAACATATTTGTCTGTCTGTGACACCCACATGGGGAACTGTCCGGTTGCCAATGCAGTCTGGCCGTTCAGCATGCCGGTGTGGAAGGACAGGTGCCGATACTGCCTGAGCGCAAGCTCCATCCTTGTGTACGGGCAGTTTTCCGGTTTTTCCGAAAGCATATCATCCGTCAGGGAATCCAGATAGGCAAGGGTTTTCGCCTCAATCTGATCGAGATAGGCGAGAAGCTGTTCATCGGAGAGAACCACGCCTGTGGGATTGTCGGGATTATCCATTCCTTCTTCGTGGAATTCCGGCTCTTCATAATCATAGGGATTGATGAACCATTTGTCGGCCGAATGCAGCGCGTGATAAGCCCAGCGCCAGCAGGGGGCTCCGCAGCAGAGAGCGTCCCGGTCATAGGCCCGGATGGAGGTCCGGATATTCAGAAAATTCGGGACCACGGTATCTTTGATGACATTAACAAGTATGTTCATAATGCACCTCCCGGTTTTGAAAATGTGATTGTTTTTTCTTTGCTGTGACTGTATAATAACACTGAATAATGCATCAGTAAAATTGAAATAAATGATTGCAACGTTCAAAATATATGATGGGAGATGCCTATGACGATCATACAACTGGAAACATTTATAAAGGTTTCCGAGGCAATGAGCTTTACGGCTGCGGCAAATACCCTGGGATACGCCCAGTCCACGGTGACAACGCAGATCAAGCAGCTGGAGGAGGAACTGGGCTGCCTTCTCTTTGAGCGATTGGGGAAGAGCGTGGTGCTGACTCCGGAGGGGGAGAAGCTGCTGGCGTATGCACAGAGGATGCAGCAGCTGGAGAGAGAGATCCTGATGGAGGTTCCGACGGAAAAGGAACCCGCCGGTGTCCTGAAACTGGGAGTATCCGAGTCGCTTTGCTATACCGTACTTCCGGACATTCTGTCGGAATACCGGAAACGTTGTCCCAAGGTGGATCTTAGGCTGGAATTTGTGGATCATGATACATTTCCGGGGATGCTCCGAAACGGGAAACTGGATATCGTTTATACGCTGAATCCTTTTATCACGCTTCCGGATCTCAGTATGCTGGGAAAGAAGCCGGAGACGATGGGGTTCTACGCGAAACCGGAACATCCGCTGGCAAAGAAGCGGAAGGTGACCGAGAAGGACCTGGAGGGCGTACCGCTTCTTCTTACGTCCCATATCTGTAACTTCCGGCAGATGCTGCTGGAAGCGCTGGCGAAGCACCGGGTCGTACCGAATATCGCCATCGAGACCGGAAGCAAGGAGATCCTGAAGCAGTTCGCGGCCAACGGGCTGGGGGTGGCCTTTATACCGGACATGGTGGCTATCCGGGAGGCGAAGGAAGGAAGCCTTTGCCGGATCGACTGGGCCGGAAGTGAGTTCCCCATCTTCTCGCAGGTTTTTATCCATAAAAATAAACACAGGGGCGCTGCACTGGAGGAACTGGTGAACATACTGATATAGAATCCCGGATCCCGGTAGTCTATGAAAATCGAGAATCAGATCGGATTCTTGTGGAAACACGGAAGAAACTCTGATACAATCATACTGTTATAAAATCTCGGATCGGAATTCTGTCAGCAAAAGCCGACCCGAATCTCGTGCCGGGTCTCGCGAGCGAGACCTGAATCCGGAAGGAGGTTACGGAAGAAATATGGTTGCAGCCGGTATCATTTTCTTTGTGATCACTGCGGGGCTTGTCCTGCTGGGGATCACCCAGTTGCTGCAGAAGGGGAAGCTACTCAATAATGCATGGCTGTATGCAAATGAGGAAGAGCGGCGGACGATGAACAAGAAGCCGTATTACATCCAGTCGGGGATCGTGTTCGTAATGATCGGGATCCAGTTTCTGATGCTGGGATTTTTTACGCTTACGAAGATGAAACTCTTTCTGATCGCAGAGTTCGTCATCCTCAGCCTTGTGGTCATATATGCGGTGGTTTCATCGATTATGATCGACAGGGAAAAGAAGAAGGAACAGAGAGGCAAAGAGGCATGAAATCGCTTTATTTCACAAGACACGGAGAGACATTCTGGAATGTGGAGAACAAGATCTGCGGTGCTACGGACATCGGGCTCACACCAAAGGGGCATGAGCAGGCCGTACTTCTCGGACAAATGATCCGGGAGAAGCTGGAGGCGGGAGAGATCCGCATCGATCAGATCCTCGCATCTCCGCTTTCCAGAGCATATGATACAGCAAAGCATGTGGCTGAGATCACCGGACTTCCCCTCCGGCCGGAGGAGCGGCTTCGGGAGCAGAATTTCGGCAAGTACGAAGGAACACCGAGGAACGGAGAGGTGTTCCGCGCAGATAAGAGGAATTTCGTAACATCCTATGAAGGCGGGGAATCCATGCTCCGGCTGGCACAGAGGATCTATAATCTTCTGGATGACCTTTCGAAGGATGACAGGATCTACCTGATCGTAGCCCATAACGGCATAGTCCGGGTGGTCAATTCGTATTTTTATGATATGACAAATGAAGCGTATGGGGATTTCGGGATCAAAAACTGTGAACTGAAAGAGTACACATTTTCATAAGCAAAGGCAACAGGACAATACATAAATGATAAAAGCCGGATTTCTCCGGCTTTTCAACGTCAAAGAAAGGAAACTGGGTCCGGAAGGATCTGGCACCGAATGTGTGTGCCGTATATACGGAAGAAGCGTACCGATGCCGGGGGATCGCGGGAAAGTTGCTGGACCTTGCGGTAGAGGACCAGAGGGCGAAGGGAATCTCTCCGATCTATCTTGTGACGGATCATACGAACTTCTATGAACGTTACGGATGGGAGTTTTACTGTATGGCCCAGGGAGATGACGAGCCGGAAATGACACGGTTGTATATTCATAAATAGTCTGAAAAGAGGCCGGCAGGGGGCATCAAAAGGAAGGCATTATTGTGATTTAAATACGGAAACCTTTGATGTGTAAGAAAAGCGGGGTATGAAAATGAAGAAGAGAAGAATGACGGCGCTGTTTCTTGCGGCAATGATGACCGCAGGAGTGTTGACAGGCTATATGCCGGCGGATGCAAAAGAAGTGGCGGGAGAAGAAACCGTGAAGGCGGTGGAAATTCCCGAATCCGCAAACTATGTGGAGGGGGAAGCCATCGTCTGCTACAAGGCGGCGGAAACGGAGTCTTTTGATCAGGCTGCGGACACAGTCCTTACAACAGATGAGGAAGAGGAAGTTAAACAGGAGACGGAGACTGTACTGGAAGAAGAACGCTATGTGGATCAGGCGGATGCAATTCTTCTGGTGGAGAATGCCGGCTTCGTGGCGGAAGCGGAGACTTCCGGGAATGCGGCATCGGATCTTGTGACAGAGGAATCTGAGGCGGAGGATCCGCTTCCCGGGGTGATCACGCTGGTACGTTCGGAGAATCTTACGACGGCAGAACTGATCGCTGAACTGGAGGCGCGGGAGGATGTGCTTTATGCAGAGCCGAACTATATCCATTCGGTTCAGTCCGCAGATTACTCCGACCGGCAATGGGGCGAAACGACTACGTACGGAATCGGTGCGGACGGCTGGAATACTTACAGCGGGGATACGCCCACTCCGCCGGTGCCCACCGACGAACAGGTGGTTGCCATTGTTGATACCGGCGTGGACTATACCCATGAGGACCTCAGAAATGTGATGTGGAACCAGGGACTTGCCTATCCGGAACTGACGCAGCTGGGGGGAGGAACCTATGGCTACAACAGCGTCGGGATCACCATGGAGGGGAAACCCTATGATACGGCGGATCCCATGGATGATGCCGGACACGGGACACATTGTGCCGGGATCGTGGCAGGAGAATGGAACGGACAGGGCGTCAGCGGAGTTACGTCCGGTGCAAAGATCATGGCCATAAAGGTCGGTAATTCAAAGGGATATATCGCTTCGGATGCCGTCGTTCGGGGATATCAGTATGTTATCACTGCAAAGAAGGCGGGCGTAAATGTAGTTGTTACGAATAATTCCTTCGGTGGCGAGATGGAAAGTCTTTCAGGTGCCATCATGGCAAAAGAGGCTGAACGATGGGGGATAGTGACCGTTTACTCGTCCGGAAATGAATCTTCAGATCTGGATACAACCTGCATTTCCGCGGTCTTTACCGGACGTCCCGACAGTTCGATTGTTGTAGGTGCAAATGATATCGATGGGAAGCTGGCTGAGTTCAGCAATTACGGAAGACGGGATGTGGATGTCTTTGCACCGGGGGTGGATATCTGGTCCACGATTCCCATGGGAACAGGCGTACCTACGGAGTATACGAGTATTCTTTCTCTTGAAGGACAGCAGTGCAGCGTGGATTACTCCATAAAGGATACCGTTTCGGATCCGGTATTAGGGCTTACGGTAGAAAACGCGGAACTATCCATACAGGAAGCCGGAGACGGAAAGAAGGTTCTTCATGCCGAGGCACAGGATTTGGAAAGCATGGAACTGAATCTGGTTACAAAGCAATTCAGTGACCTGACAGGATGTAAAGGGGGATATCTGGAGTTTTATTCCGATACGGAGGGACGCTTTTCCTATACCGTTTCCGAACGGGATTCCGAGGGCGTGGACATAACGATTGATTCTGATAGTGTGGTCATAAAAAAGGGACTTAACAGGATGGCATTTGTCTACCCGTCGAGCACGCTGATCTATTCGAAGAAGGATGTGCAGATTGTTGTGAGTACTGCCATAAGAGGGCTGGACAGACAATGGGTACCTTCGCTGGATGTGCGGCAGTTCCGGCTGAATGATGCCACGGAAAACTATGAGGGCTGGGACGGAACCTCTATGGCAACCCCACTGGTCACGGGGGGAGTTGCGGTTCTTGCTGCAGTATTTCCTGATGATTCCCCGGCAAAGCGTGCGGCAAGAGTGACCGGAAGTACGCTGCCGGTGGAGGATCTCAGCGACAAATGTCTCTCCGGAGGAATCTTCCGTCTGGATAAGGCAATCGCTGAGGAAACGGTTCCGGTTCCGCAGCATGTGAAGCTGGAAGGAAAGACCCTTACTGCAGAAGGCTTTTTCTTCGGAACTAAGAAGGGAACCATTACCCTGGACGGAACAGCCTGTCAGGTGAAGTCCTGGACGGATGAGAAGATCACGGCGGAACTTCCGGAGGATTATGAACCGGGCGAGAAGGTTGTTACGGTGACTTCGGACAAGGGCTCCGGTCACGGATATTTCCGTCTGGGCGAGATCAAGGAACTCTGGCCGAGACTTGTGCTTCCGGGAAGCACCATTTCCGGATCCGGAGAGTATGAGATCAGTGACGCGGCATTGGAAGAATATGCGGATTTCTATCAGGGAAATGTCCGCGGCATCATCGGACTGGACGGATACATTTACGCATTTGTGGAAATGCTGAATGGCGGAACAGCGGTGTTCCGGTATCAGATTGAAAATGAGACCTGGGAAAAGGTATGCAGGGATACGGAGTATTCTCCTTCCTCCGGCGTGGCGGCATGGAACGGAAAGATTCTGATCACGGGCCTGAACCCGAGAGGAAATAAGGCTGTGATCGGCGTATTTGATCCGGAGACGAAGAAACTGAACTGGACCATAACAAATGAAAATGAGTGGGAAGATCAGCTGGGTCTGGTCAACAACGGATACGGAATCTACCTGATCGGCGGAAAGGAGGGAATCTACGGAAATGCGAAGATGGTTAACCATTTCCTGTATATTCGACGTGTGGATCCGGAGACAATGCAGATCACAAATTATAATGATCCCGGTATCCAGATAAAAGGATGCTTCCCGTGTATATGCGCTGATGAGGATGGGACGATTTATGCTTTCCCCGGCAACAAGATCATTTCCGAAGACGATCTGAATGGTATCAGGATCACCTTTGACGGGAAGGTTCCGTCAGAAGGAACGGATATGGATTTAACATCGCTTTTCGAAGGAATCTCCAAGAGGGCGGAAGCTTATTTTGACGGAGTTATGACGAAGGACGGTTTGCTTGTGTTCGGACCTACCTTTACGGATGAGACGGGCGGGGTTATTACAGACAGTTACCTTGTATCCGCGGATGGAGAGAAGCTTGTAAAGCAGTCGCGGATCCTGTCCTATCGTCCCACATCGATGATCGTAACCACGGCATATCAGGGCGTATGTTACGTGATGGGCATGAACATTTCCGAGACGAAGGATTATCTCTTCGCCGGAATAAATGGGGATGTGATTGAACCCTATGGTGAGAAGGCATACGCAAATGAGTGGGCGGACGGGATCCGGTACGGAAAGGACGGATTCCGGACGAAGAGCCGTCCGTATAAGGCGGAGTGGAAATCCAACAAGAAGGGACGCTGGTATCAGGACGAGTCCGGCTGGTACCCGAAGAACTGCTGGCAGAAGATCGACGGAGAGTGGTACTTCTTCGGAAAGGACGGATATCTTGAGACGGATGCATACCGGAGCGGATGGTATCTGGGCAAGGACGGTTCCTATGACGGTAAGGCACAGGCCGGGTGGAAGCATAACAGCAAGGGCTGGTGGTATCAGCTCCCGGATGGTTCTTATCTGAAGGAGACCTGGAAGAAGATCGACGGCAAATGGTACTATTTCAAGGCGGACGGATATATGGCTGAGGAAGAATGGGTCAGAGGATACTACTGGCTGAACCGGGGAGGCGTCTGGACCTATCAGCCGAAGGGCTCCTGGCATAAGGATAAGAAGGGCTGGTGGTTCGGTGATACCTCCGGTTGGTATGCGAAGAACAAGTCCTATGTCATCAACGGAAAGACCTACACGTTTAACAGCGCCGGTTACTGCACGAATCCGTAAAGACGGGAAAAGATAGGTGAGGCATTTTGTGAGAATGTATGGATCGAAAGATCTGTTTCATATTTAGGATTTGGAATTATGATGACTTTTACTGACGCACTCCAAAGTGAAGATTTGGACGCTATCCGAAGCTTTCCGAAAGCTGATCTGCACAACCATTTTGTGCTTGGCGGTAACAGGGAGTTTATTCGGCGTGAAACGGGATATGTGATCACGCCCATTTCCGGGCCTTTAAAGTCCATGAGCGAAATGGATGCCTGGAGCGGAAGATATATCGGAAATCGTTTTCACAGTCCGGAAGGCAGAAAACTGTTGATCGAAGCCGCATTTGCACAGGCGAAACAGGATGGTGTAACCGTGCTGGAAATCGGTGAGGATGTATGGGGGCTTGGCGAGTTTTTTCATGGTGATATCGAGGAAATGATCGATGCATTTCAGGAAGCAAAAGAAAGACAAGCTCCCGATATAGAACTGCGATTACAGATCGGTTTATCAAGGCATTGTCCGATCGATTATCTGATGGGTTGTCTCACGAACTTTTGGGGGCATAAGGAGTTTTATTCGATTGACCTATATGGTGACGAGCTGGCGCAGCCGATAGAAAAATTCATTCCGATCTATGAGAAAGCTGCCGAAAATGGTCTGGTGCTGAAAGTGCATGTAGGAGAGTGGGGCACGGCCCAGGATATAGTTACCGCCGTGGAAGCGCTTCATCTTGACGAAGTGCAGCATGGCATAGCAGCAGTACAGGATGAAAGCGTCATGGATTATCTGATCGAAAAGAAGCTCCGGCTGAATATCACTCCGACAAGTAATGTTCTGTTGGGAAGGGTGCCGGATATGGCTCACCATCCGATCGCAAAGCTCTATCGAAGGGGTGTGGATGTAACCATTAATTCAGATGACGTTTTGATTTTTGATTCGGATGTTTCGAAGGAGTATCTGAGGTTGTATCAGTCGGGGTGCTTAACCGCGGAGGAACTG
>JAFRWY010000097.1 GCA_017437905.1 Eubacterium sp. | reverse complement strand
AGGCTTATATCCCGGAGTATCCGGTAGGCACTGCTTCGGAAGTGGCTGATATGATTAACGACTTCAAGACCATCGCCCGGGCATCCATCGCTTTAAATGATCTGAAGATCATAAGCTTCGGTCCCCGGCCCCAGGATTTCCTGGCATGCAACGCTCCCATCAAGCCGCTGTACAACCTGGGGATCGAGATTCAGGAGAACTCCGAGCTGGACCTCTTCGAGGCATACAACAAGCACGCCGGCGATGCACGGATCCCTGAGGTGGTTGCGGATATGGCAGCAGAGCTGGGTGCCGGAAATAAGAAGCCGGAGGTTTTGGAGAAACTCGCTCAGTATGAGCTGACCCTGCTTGACTGGATCGAGGTAAATAAGGGCAGCCGCAGTCACGTGGTGATCGCAGGCAAATGCTGGCCCGCATTCCAGACTCAGTTCGGTTTTGTTCCCTGCTATGTGAACGGACGTCTTGCAGCCCACGGCATCCCCGTATCCTGTGAGGTGGATATCTACGGTGCCCTTTCCGAGTATATCGGACAGCTGGTAAGTGATGATGCGGTTACCCTGCTGGATATCAACAACTCCGTACCGCGCGACATGTACGAATCCGAGATCAAGGGCAAATTCGATTATGATTATGACATCAAGGATACCTTCATGGGCTTCCACTGCGGAAATACCTGCTCCACGAAGCTGGCATTCCATGAGATGAAGTATCAAAAGATCATGGCAAGAACCCTGCCGATCGAGGTGACCAACGGAACCCTGGAGGGTGATCTGGTTCCGGGCCATGCAACGGTTTACCGTCTCCAGAGCACCTCGGACGCTAAGCTCCGTGCCTATGTGGCAGAGGGTGAGATCCTTCCGGTACGGACACGTTCCTTCGGAGGTATCGGCATTTTCGCGATTCCGGAAATGGGTCGCTTCTACCGTCACGTGCTGATCGAGAAGAACTATCCGCACCATGCAGCCATCACTTTCCACCACAACGGAAGACTGCTGTATGAGGTATTCAAGTTCATCGGAATCGAACTGGATGAGATCAACTACAACCAGCCGAAGGGCGTAAGATATCCGTCCGAGAATCCGTTCAGCTGAGCCATGCAGTACTCCGAGACATGCTTTGTGTGAACATGTTCACAAACAAAGCAGTGTCGAAGGAGGACTATACGGCGAGCCGCGAGATCGACGGATACGAAGTATCCGGAGAGCCGTCATGGCGAAGCGGCGGGATATCATGTCATCCTGAACCGCCGCAGGCGGTGAAGGATCTCATAGAAACAATTCATATTGGGGGTAACTATGGAAGTGAAAGAAATCATTGATGCGGGCAAAACCGCCATTGGAATCGAATTCGGCTCTACCCGGATCAAGGCCGTTATGGTGAACCTTGCGGGAAAACCCATCGCAGAGGGAGGACATACCTGGGAGAACCAGTATGTGGACGGACTCTGGACCTACGGTCTGGACATGATCTGGAGCGGACTGCAGGATGCATATGCAAAGCTTCTGGCAGACGTGGAGAAAAAATACGGAACCGTGATCACGACCACATCCGCCATCGGCTTCTCGGCCATGATGCACGGATATATGGCATTTGACAAAGACGGTCAACTTTTGGTACCATTTCGTACATGGAGGAACACCGTGACAGGAGAGGCTGCCGCGGAGCTGACGAAGGAGTTCGGCTTCAATATTCCGCAGCGCTGGAGCATCGCACACCTGCAGCAGGCGGTTCTCAACAAGGAACCGCATGTGCCGGATATCACCTTCTTTACCACACTGGCAGGGTATATTCACTGGCAGCTGACCGGAGAGAAGGTTCTGGGTGTGGGTGACGCCTCGGGTATGTTCCCCATCGACAGTACCACAAGAGATTATAACAAGGATTACCTTGCAAAGTATGAGGCCCTTGTAGCAGACCGTGGCTTCGGCTGGAAGCTCTCGAAGATCCTTCCGAAGGTGCTGGTGGCAGGAGAAGCGGCAGGAACCCTTACGGCAGAAGGTGCAGCGAAGCTGGATGTGAGCGGGAATCTGGAAGCAGGTATTCCGCTCTGCCCGCCGGAGGGTGACGCAGGCACCGGCATGGTAGCGACCAACAGTGTGGCAGTCCGTACCGGAAATGTGTCCGCCGGCACATCGATCTTCGCCATGATCGTTATGGAGAAGGCGCTTTCGGCAGTGCATGAGGAGATCGACGTGGTTACCACGCCCGTGGGCGACGACGTGGCCATGGTTCACTGCAACAACTGTACCTCGGACATTAACGCATGGGCAGGCATTTTCCGTCAGTTTGCGGAAGCCATCGGCGCTCCGGTGGATACGGACAAGCTTTACACCACGCTCTTTACGGCGGCACTGGATGGTGCTCCGGACTGCGGCGGACTGGCAGGCTTCAATTACTTCTCGGGTGAGCCGGTGACCGGCTTTACCGAGGGAAGACCGGTCTTCGCAAGGAAAGTGGATGCGGATTTCAGTTTTGCAAACTTTATGCGGCTGCATCTTTACTCCGCAGTCAGCACCCTGAAGGTGGGTCTGGATATCCTGCTGAAGGATGAGGGCGTGAAGGTGGATCAGCTCTTTGGACACGGCGGATTCTTCAAGACGAAGGAAGTCGGACAGCGTATCATGTCGGCAGCCACCGGCGGCCCCATCACCACCATGGAAACAGCAGGTGAGGGAGGAGCCTGGGGTATGGCAGTGCTGGCACTGTACCTGGGTAAGCTGGAAGGCCGTACACCTGCAGGGTATTCTCTGGCGGAATTCCTGAACAAAGAGATCTTTGCGGGAGAGCAGGGAACGACAGTGACTGCATCCGAAGAGGAGATCGAAGGCTTCACGAAGTTCATGGAGACCTTTAAGAATACGCTTCCGATCGAGAAAGCAGCGGTAGATTCATTGTGACATGAAAAGAGGACGACATGTTAGAAGAATTAAAAAAGAAAGTATTTGAGGCGAATATGGAGCTTCCGAAGCGCCAGCTGGTCACCTACACCTGGGGTAATGTCAGCGGCATCGACCGTGAGGCAGGGCTCTTCGTGATCAAGCCCAGCGGAGTGGATTATGAAACCATGTCCTGGGAGGATATGGTGGTGATGGACCTGGAAGGCAAAAAAGTGGAAGGCCGTTATAAGCCGTCTTCCGACACGCCGACCCACCTGGAACTCTATAAACGTTATGAGGAGATCGGAGGCATCGTTCATACACACAGTCCGGAGGCAACCTCCTGGGCCCAGGCAGGACGAGGTATTCCGCTCTACGGAACAACACATGCAGATTATTTCTACGGAGAGATCCCCTGTGCACGGAGCCTGACTCCGGAGGAGATCGACGAAGCATATGAGAAGAACACCGGTCTTGTGATCATAGAGACCTTTGATACAAGGGGACTGAACCCCATGTACACACCCGGCGTGCTCTGCACGAATCACGGGCCGTTTACCTGGGGGAAGGATGCGGCGGAGGCTGTTCACAATGCAGTGGTTCTGGAGGAAGTGGCCAAAATGGCGCTGAAGACGGAACTGATCAACCCGGAGGTTAAGCCTGCACCGGATTGTATCCGGGACAAGCATTTCTTCCGGAAGCATGGCGCAAATGCTTATTACGGACAGAACTGACCCTGCGTACCGGTGTTTGCAATTTTAAAGTCATTGGATGATCAACACTTCCCTGGCGTCGGAAGCCGGATGCCGGGGAGGTGTCTTTTGTGATTCATCAACAAAGTGTATGGCTGTAATGATCTGCAACAACGGAGATGGAGGGGTGTCTATGTTGAAGGAGTTTTGTTCCGGAATCAGAGGGAAAACGGTTTTATCGATCGCATTTGTATCATTTCTTTTCTGCGGATGCGGGGATCAGGGAGGTGCTACGGAGTCTGCTTCCGTAACCACGGAGGCAACGGATGTGTCCACCACTGCTTCCACGGCGGCTCAGGGGGCGATGACGGAGCACAGTATAGAGGATATGACGTATTCCATCCGGGATGTATGGGCAGGGGACGGTACCGCATCCGGCGGAAGCGTTCGTTATGATCTTGATGACTCCATGCTCATCATTACAGTAATGGATGATGCGGGAGATATAACGAATCCGGATGTCCGGGCACAGTACAGGGAAGGGATATCTGCTAATTACGAAACGGAACTGTCGCTGATGGATTGTGATACCATCGCGGAACGGCCTGCATTCGGAGTGACCGGTGATATACGGTTATCGGATGAAGGATACCGCCTGTTCTCCTATATCATCCGAAGCAACAGTAAATGGTATTATATCCAGTATTTCCAGAGAGAAGGAGAAGACCATCAGACGGAATTCGATGAATTCCTGGGCAGTATCCGGTTCAGTGAGGAAGTGGTGACAGATGTGCTGCACCGGACCGGATATGTGGAATATACCGTGCCTTCCAACTGGCGGGGAGACGGGAGTCTGAATGAGGCCGGAGCCACATATTATTATCCGGATCACGGTATGCTCATGGTCGAAGAGATCCCGAATAATGCGGATCTTTCCTCGGCGGATGTCCAGACAGCCCTTCTGAATGATTTTAATGACGGGCTTGATTCCGGTGAGATCGGAATGACAAATACACTGCTGGTGGATAACTGCTTTGTGATGCGGGCCGCCGGTGAGTGTACGGTCAGCGGATTGAAGATGAAGATATCTGCCCTGTATATCCAGGTGGAGGATAAGATCTACGGATTCTCCATGGGTTCCTTTGAAGGGCATTACACGGATTATGATACCGAAACAGAGACGGTATTCTCATCCATCCGGGTGGTTCCGAAGGACCCGGTCACAACAGAGTCCACGGAAAACAACGGAAACAGCACGGAGACGAAGCTTCCGGGGGTTCGTCCCGAGTTTAAATCCACGATGGACGGCTACGAGCAGTTCTTTGATGAGTACTACGCCTATATGAAGAAGTATCAGGAGACAAATGATCCGTCGACGATGTCGGATTACTCGGATTTTGTTAAAAGGTACGATGATGTGCTGAAACAACTCCGGGAGCTGGATCTTTCGTCACTGTCTCCGGAAGAAACGGCTTATTATAATGAGGTGATGGAAAGGATCAACAGGAAACTGACGGACGCGGCTGCAACACCTTAGAGAAGAAATGCAGTTTCTCCGTGAAGGGATCGTCAGGAGAAAAAAAGGGGGAGTGCCCTCGTGAAGATTATCTGTTTGGCTGCGTTGAATAAACAGTAGACCCAAAAGCATATTTGCATTATGATTCATGTATATGAAAAGGAGATTCAGTTATGAGAAGAATGAAGAAGCAGATCTGTAAACATTTAGTTTTGTGTTTCCTGCTTACGGCCGCTGTGGCCGGGAGTTCATTTACTTCCGATGCAAAGAGCGGAACCTGGAAGCATAACAAAAAGGGGTGGTGGTACAGTTACTCCGATGGTACCTATGCTAAGAATCGGTGGTTAAAATCCGGTGGAAAATGGTATTATTTCCAGGCGGACGGATACATGGAGACAAATGCTTTTCGTCAGGGCTACTGGCTTGGAAAGGATGGAGCATGCAGTACAAAGAATGTCGGAGGAACCTGGAAGAAGGCCGCCAAAGGCTGGTGGTTCACGGATAAGACCGGATGGTATCCGAAGAAGCAGTGGCTGAAGATCAACGGTAAGTATTATTATTTTGGTGCAGACGGATACCTTGTGACAAATGAGTGGATCGGCAAGGAATGCGTAAATGCGGACGGTGTATGGGTTCCGAATGCATCAAAGGCCTGGGTGAAGGCATATATCGAGGAAGTGAAGAGTTTTGAGCAGGATGTCAGAGACGGAGCATTGATGGGAGCTTCGTCTCAGGGGCTGGTCGGATATTATACGCTTTGTTATCTCGACAATAATTCCACACCGGATATTCTTATGTCATTTACCAGAGAGTGGTCCGATGAGTATGTATTATCGTATCATGACGGGAAAGCCTCGCGACAAAGATTCGGAACTAACAGTGTCACGGGATATATTCCGAAGACCGGACTGGTTCTGATCGAGGTGGATTCATATAAAGCGTATTCATCAAGTGCAAAGGTATTTCAATTGAAAAACGGGAAAATGGAACAAATTGCAGAAGGAAGTTATCAGTTCAATGATCCTCAGTACTATGATCCGAACTATGAACCGCACTGGACATGGAACGGAGAGGATGTTACGGAAGCACAGTACAATGCGAGTCTTGCGAAGGCATATGACCGGAAAAAGAATGTGAAGGGAAAATCATGTTCATACGATGAAATGCTGAAACTTCTGAATTCGTATTTAGATTGATAACGGAGATGGTCTTTTTCCGTTATGATATGAATTGTATTGGGGCTTAGGTTATATGACGAAAGAGATTGAGTATTCAACTACAACGGATCCGGCTCATATCAGGAAATACGGCCAGTATTTTACAGATCCTGATGTGGCCGGATTTATGGTTGCATGGGCCTGTCGGGAGGCCGGGAAGCTGCTGGATCCGGCGGCAGGAAACAGTGTATTTCTGAAATGCGCGAAGAGGATTGCTCCGACATGCGATCTGTACGGTTATGAGATCGATCCGGACATGCTGGAATTCTTCGGGAATCCTTCGGGGGCGGTTCTGAAAAATGAAGACTATCTGCTGACCGGATGGGAGGAGCGGTATGATGCCATCGTCTGTAATCCGCCGTACAACCGGTTTCAGGCGGTCACCAACAGGGAACGGATCCTGGAGGAGATCGAAAGGCATACGGGAGTCCGCTACAGCAGTTATACAAATCTGTATATCCTTTTTCTGCTGAAGAGTCTGTTCCAGTTGTCGGAGCAGGGGAGGCTTGCGTATATCATTCCGACGGAGTTCCTGAACTCAAAGTACGGAACGGTGATCAAGGAGAAACTGATCCGGGAAAGGTTACTGAGAGCAGTTATCTGTTTCAGACGTGACAAGGATCTGTTCTATCATGCAACAACTACCTGCTGTATCCTTCTCATTGACAGGGAACCGAAATCATCGGCGTGCTTCTATGGCCTGGACAGTGCGGAACAACTGAAACGTCTGAAGACGGATGGAAGTACTGCGGGTGATATGATCTCATATGATGAGCTGAAACCGGACAGGAAATGGAGAGAATTCTTTGATCCGGAACCACACGAAGAATATATGAACCTGCGACCGGTCTCGGATTTCTGTTCCGTATCCAGAGGGATCGCCACAGGATCAAATGCCTTCTTTTGTCTCTCGAAATCGAAGATCGCTGACCATGGGTTACCGGAGGATGTGATCATACCCTGCATCTGCCGGTCAGTCGATGTGAAAGGACCGGTCCTTGCAAAGGCGGATTTTGACCGGCTGGCGGAGGAAGAGAGAACCGTGTATCTGCTGGATATACGGGACGCAAAGCATCCTGCCGTGGAAGCGTATATCCGGGACGGTGAGGAGATGGGGATCAACAGGAAATATCTGGTGTCCCGAAGGAATCCCTGGTATTCCATGGAGCAAAGGCCGGTGGCTCCCATCTGGGTATCCTCTGCCTGCAGAAAGAGGATCAAGTTCGTCCGGAATCTGGCCGGAGTAAGGGCACTTACCACATTTCATTCGATCTTAGTGCATCCGGTATATGAGCAGGATACAGACATTCTGTTTTGTTATTTCCTGACTCCGGTAGCCCAGGAGATCCTCCGGAGAAACCGGAAGGAGATGGGAAACGGTCTGGATAAGTTTCAGCCCCGGGATCTGGAAACCGCAAAGATGCTGGATATCACGATTCTTTCTGCGGAGGAAAGGAGAGAGATCCTGGGACTCTATGACAGGATCATACTGGGGGAGGTTGATCCCTGTATCGCCAGACTGGACAGGATCTTCAGAAGGAAGCTTACCGCGGAGGATTCCGGGCATACATAAATCCTGTTTTGGGTATTTCCATTTTCCGGGGAATCTGTTATAGTATATGCCGCAATCAGAAAAAGAAACGGAAGGAATCTGTTATGTATTATACAAATGTGATCGATATGATCGGCCATACGCCGCTGATCTCACTGGAAGAAAGCACCGGTTACCGGATCTTCGCAAAGGCGGAGTTCCTGAATCCGGGCGGAAGCATCAAGGACCGTATCGCAAAGAGCATGATCGAGGCTGCGGAGCGGGATGGGAAACTCCGGCCGGGAATGACGATCATCGAACCCACCAGCGGAAATACCGGCATCGGACTTGCACTCTGCGGTGTACGGAAGGGCTATCGGGTGATCATCGTAATGCCCGAGAATATGTCCGAGGAACGGAAGAAGATCATCAAAGCACTGGGTGCGGAGCTGGTACTGACACCGCAGGAACTGTCTGTGGATGGAGCGGTGCAGGAAGCGGAACGGCTCGCGGCAACGTCGGATGAGTATTTTGTACCGCAGCAGTTCCAAAATCCGGCAAATCCGGAGATCCATTACCGGACCACGGCGGTGGAGCTTTCGGAACAGTTGGGAGAGAAGATCGATATCTATGTGTCCGGTATCGGTTCGGGCGGTACCCTGCAGGGCGTTGCAAAGTACCTGCTGGAGAAGAATCCGGATACCCGTATCGTAGCGGTAGAACCGAAGAATGTATCCGCGCTGCTGGGAGATGAACCCGGACTGCACCAGATCCAGGGGATCGGTGACGGATTTATTCCGGATATTCTGGACACCTCCATCATTACGGATATTGTGGAGGTTACGGATGAGGATGCGATACAGACAGCGCGGAACCTGGCACGGATCCAGGGGCTGCTGGTGGGTACCAGCGCAGGCGCCAACGTATGGACAGCCATGCAGATGGCAAAGAAGTACGGGAAGGATAAGGTGGTAGCAACCGTGCTTCCCGATCGTGCAGAGCGGTATTTCTCAACGGCACTGATCTGATATAAAAGATGAAAGTCCCCCGGACGGGTTCCTCTGAACCTGACCGGGGGACTTCTTTTTTATTCTTTATTTCTTATGCTTCTTTCTTGTGGAAGATCTTCGGGCACTTGCCCTTGCAGGACCGGAACTTATCCTTGCAGCCGACAATGGCCTTATCCTTGTATATCAGGGCCTTATCCTTGCAGATGAGTGCCTTGTTTTTTGCTATATCCCTTGCGGAATCCACTTTAACTTTAAACTTGTCGGACGTTTTGTACAGGTAATATGCGCCGGCGAAGAGAAGGATGATCACGAGCATACGACGGATGAAGCGTTTTCTGCGCGCGCGGAGTTTCTTCTTTACTTTCTTCTTAACACCCTTTTTCACTTCGGACTCAACCGCGGTTTTTACCTCTTCCTTTGCGGATTCGTCGAGGTCAGCGAGCAGCTCGTTCAGCCTCTCATTCATTTTCTTGTTCATGACAATACCTCCTGTTTCCCCTGTTTGGTTTGTTCTGTGTGGCCGGATCCCATCTGGAAAATGCCGTATACACATCTGATACTGATTATAAAGACAGGAGAGAAGGATGTCAATTGATGATTGAAGGGAAGGAATTTAGAAAATTATCAAAATACTTCTTGACAAAACCGGGTGGTGGGATTATAGTCTATTTAGATAAAATTCAAATTAGACAATATTCTAATTATCGTACGGAACCGGCGTTGTCGGTATCTGCATATTCCAAGGAGGTTTGTTATGGGTGATTTACAGGAATGGTTACCGTTTTTGATCCCGCTGGTCATAGTGCAGCTTGTGCTGATGGGGATTGCGCTCCGTCATGTTCTAACGCATGAACGTTATAAAACCGGGAATCGCACACTATGGATTGTTATCGTCCTTTTGATGGGATATATCGGTCCGATCCTCTATTTTACATTGGGGAAGACCGATGAAGAGTAAAGAGACGGGAGAGGGAACATGGATATCCTTACGATCGACAACATAAAAAAAAGATTCGGTGAGAAGGAGGTTCTGAAGGGGATCAGCTTCTCCGTGGGGGAGCAGAGCATCTTCGGTTTTATCGGAAGAAACGGTGCCGGTAAGACCACCACCATGAAAATGATTCTGGGACTTCTGTCCGTGGACAGCGGAAGCATTACGGTGTGCGGGGAACCGGTAACCTACGGGGAAACGGCAACAAACCGCTTTATCGGGTATCTTCCGGATGTGCCGGAATTCTATCCTTATATGCGGGCAAAAGAGTATCTTACCGTCTGCGGGGAGATCACAGGCCTCACCGGACAGGCACTCCGGAGCAGGATCGATGAACTGCTGGGGCTGGTGGGTCTTGCGAAGGAGAAAGGGAAGATCGGCGGTTATTCCAGGGGTATGAAGCAGCGGCTGGGGATCGCACAGGCACTGATCGGCCGGCCGAAGCTGCTGATCTCGGATGAACCAACCTCGGCACTGGATCCGCTGGGACGGCATGAGATCCTGGACATCCTGCTGGAGGCGAAGGAACAGACATCGGTGCTTTTCTCCACACATATCCTTTCGGATGTGGAGCGGATCTCGGATCATGTGGCGCTTCTGGAAGGCGGAGAGGTGAAGATCGAAGGCTCCATCGAGGAACTGAAGGGCATGCGGACCGAGACCGGAGCAAGACTTGTGCTGAAGCGGTCGGAGGACATGGGGAAGGTGATACGGCTCTTCCCAAAGGCAGAGCAAATAAATAATGCGATTGAATTCCCGGAGCTATCGAAAGAGGAGGAGGCGCGGCTGCTTTCCTGTCTGGCATCGGAGGAGATATCCGTCACCCGTTTCGAGAGGAAGGAACCGGATCTGGAGGACCTCTTCCTGCATGCGATCAGTGAATAGTATTTCTGAAAAAGGAATTACGATATGAGAGGTTTTGGAGTATTTTGTAAAAAAGAGATCATGGAACTTTTCAGGACGTACCGTGCCATATTGCTGGGCGGGGCAGCCATGATCTTCGGGATCATGAGTCCGTTGATCGCGAAGCTGACGCCATGGATCATGGAACAGTTTTCCGAATCCATGCAGGATCAGGGGATCGTGATACAGAAGGTGACCGTGACCGCGAAGGATTCCTGGATGCAGTTTGATAAGAATTTCATCATCTTTCTGATCATCGGAATCGCTGTCTTCAGCGGAAGCTATGTAAATGAGTATTCAAAAGGGACGCTGATCCCGCTGGTGACAAAGGGGCTTACCCGGAGAGCGGTGGTGCTGTCCAAGCTATTGATACAGCTGGTGGCATGGACGATCTATTTTGCGCTTAATTTTGGTATCACCTGGGGTTATACGGCGTATTTCTGGGATAATTCCGTTGTGAAAAACTATCTCTGGATGGGATTCTTCTACTGGCTGACAGGTGTGTTCCTGCTGACGGTTGTGGCATTTTTCTCATCATTTCTCGGTTCTCCGATCCAGGTACTCCTTGGGGTGGCAGGGGTTTATATCCTGCTGAATATGCTGGGGATGGCAAAGAAGATCGAGAGTTTTCTTCCGATCCGGCTGCTGGGGAGCGCATCCCTGCTTTCGGGAGAGACGGTTCCGGGAGATTTCGCTGTGGCTTCGGGAATCACGGCCGGGGTTTCCCTGATCCTGGTGCTGCTGGCAGTGACACTGACCAGACGCAGAAAACTATAATGCACATAAGGAGGAAATGCTATGGGGTTTCCGGAAACCTTTAAAGCACTGTCGGACCCGGTCCGGCGGGAGATCCTGACCATGCTTCGGGACGGGCGGATGTCCGCGGGGGATATTGCTTCCAGGTTTGATATGACCGCAGCTACGGTCTCCTATCATCTGAAGCAGCT
>JAFRWY010000096.1 GCA_017437905.1 Eubacterium sp. | reverse complement strand
TGACGATGTATCCAAGTACTATTGGGATTACTTCGAGAAACCTAAATTAGAAGGGATCGACCTCATCATTTCCTGCGGAGACCTGGCACCTCAGTACCTGTCCTTCCTTGCGACCTATGCGAAGGTACCGGTTCTGTATGTGCACGGGAATCATGACGCCTGTTATGATGATACGCCGCCGGAGGGCTGCGAATGTATTGATGGTAAGATCTACGTCTATCGCGGAGTCCGTATTCTGGGACTCGGGGGCAGTATGAAATATAACTATGGCCCGTACCAGTATTCAGATGCGGAGATGAAGCGACGGATCCTGAAGCTGAAGCTGAAGATCCGGCGGAAAAAGGGATTTGATATCCTTGTGTCACATTCGCCGGCCCTGGGGATCAATGACGGAGATGATATCCCGCACCGTGGTTTTATCGGGCTGACCGAGCTGCTGATCGATTACAGTCCGACGCTCTTTTTGCATGGACATGTGCACCTGAACTACGGACGGGGCGTGAAACGGGAAGAACGATATCTGGATACCCGGGTGATCAACGCATACGAGCGGTACGTCTTCGATGTGGAGATCCCGGAGGATCCGCCGAAGAGGGGACTTTTCTTCCGAACCCCGGAGGGGCTTCCCGGCCGGAAGGATCGGAAACAGGAGAAGCATAAGCTTACAACGAAGGTTCTGGAACGAAGAGCAGCGAAGGATGCCGCGGAGCGGGAGAATTTTGAGAAGGCTGCCGCACGACAAAGGAGGGACAACCAATGATAAATACCGACGAAATGAACGATCTGGTGAATAAATATGTGGAATTCTGCGCGGATGCGGGACAGATCGATCAGCGCCTGTATTCGCAGTATGATGTAAAGAGAGGTCTCCGTGATTCCAACGGAAAGGGCGTTCTTACGGGTCTTACCGAGATCTCGGATGTGAACGGCTTCCGGATCGAAAACGGAGAGCGGATCCCCATCGACGGAGAACTCTACTATCAGGGATATAGCGTCAGGGATCTGGTGCGGGGTTTCCATGATACGAAGCACGGCTTCGAGGAGACTACATTTCTCCTGCTTTTCGGAGAGCTTCCGACACAGGAACAGCTGGATGAATTCATGCATGTGATCGGCCAGCTCCGTCCGCTCCCGGAGAACTTCAACCGGGACGTGATCATGAAGGCACCCAGTCGGAACATCATGAATGTGCTGCAGCGCTGCGTGCTGACACTCTACTCCTATGATGAGAATCCGGATTCCATCGAGGTCCGGCACATCCTGGAGCAGTCCCTCAGCTTGATCGCCCGGTTCCCGGTAATCGCGGCCTACGGCTATCAGAGCTACCGACACCGCTTCCTGGATTCCAGTCTGGTGGTGCACCGCCCGAAGGCAGAGCTTTCCACGGCGGAGAATATCCTCCGGCTGCTCCGGTCGGATCCGAAGTATACCGAGCTGGAGGCCAAGGTTCTGGACATCTGTCTGGTGCTGCATGCGGAGCATGGTGGTGGTAACAACTCTACATTTACCACCCATGTCATTACATCCACGGGGACGGATACCTACTCCACGGTGGCAGCATCTCTCGGCTCCCTGAAGGGACCGCGGCATGGTGGTGCGAACCTGAAGGTACAGCAGATGTTCGCGGATCTGAAGGCAAATATCTCCGACTGGGAGAATGAGAAGGAGCTTCGGACCTATCTTCAGGGGCTTCTGAATAAGGAGGGCTTTGATCATTCCGGCCTGATCTACGGTATGGGGCATGCGGTTTATACGCTGTCCGATCCGAGAGCCGTGATCCTGAAGGAATATGCCCGGAGGCTGTCCGAGGAGGAGGGCTTCGAGAAGGAGTTTGCCCTCTATGACCGTGTAGAAAGAATCGCGAAGGAGCTGATCATGCGGAACCGCGACATGAAGAAGCCTGTCTGTGCGAATGTTGATTTTTACAGTGGTCTTGTGTATACTATGTTGCGTATTCCCATGGAATTCTTTACGCCGCTTTTTGCGATCGCCCGGATCTCCGGCTGGTGCGCGCACCGGATCGAGGAGATCGTCAACAACGGAAAGATCGTGCGTCCGGCGTACAAATACGTGGGTATGCATAAAGAGTACGTTCCCATGGAAGAAAGACTGTGGGACGAAACTGAGTAAGGGAAAAGAAAGGGAAAGGTTAAAGCATGGGACTGGTTGTAAAGGATTTATTCAAGAAGTACGGAGAGAGAGTGGTTGTGGACCACATTTCCTTCGAAATGCCGGGCCCCGGCGTGTATGCGCTGCTGGGTAGTAACGGTGCCGGAAAGAGTACCACGATCCGGATGACCCTCGGAATGCTGGAGCGTACCGGCGGAGAGGTGACCTGGAACGGCGGCCCCTTAAACTTCGATACCTGCAATATCGGGTATCTGGCAGAGGAGCGTGGTCTTTATCCGAAGTATACACTGATGGATCAGATCAGGTATTTCGGTGAGCTTCGCGGCGTTACCGGAAAGACACTGACGGATCGTATCGCTTACTGGGCAGAGCGTCTTAAGGTAGAGGAGTATCTCTATCCGGAGAAGGCGGCGGAGATCTATGCGAGAGAGGCTGCTATGAATCATCCGGAGGAGGTAGCTTCCGGTGCTGTAGCTACGGCCAGAAAGAAGAAGCTGAAGCCGAAGACTGCAGACCAGCTGTCCAAGGGTAATCAGCAGAAGATCCAGTTCCTGATCGCGCTTCTGTCTGATCCGGAGCTGATCGTACTGGACGAGCCCTTCTCGGGTCTGGATCCGGTAAATGCAGATATCCTGAAGGAGGTTGTCCGTGAGCAGATCGCTGCGGGCAAGTATATCATCATGTCCAGTCACCAGATGGAGGTGGTTGAGGAGTTCTGTACGGATATCACCATCCTGCATCGCTCTAAGGTTGTTCTTTCCGGCAATCTGAATGACATCAAGAAGTCCTTCGGCCGTGTAAATCTGAAGCTGAAGGTGGAGCAGGATGTATCTGAGGAGATCAAGGCTGTTGGTGCGGAGATCATTACCGAGAAGGAGCATGAGTATCAGATCCGCGTGACCGGTGATGAGCAGGCAAACCAGCTGTTGAAGCGCCTGATCGATAAGAACATCCCGGTGGTTAAGTTTGATCTCTCTGAGCTTTCTCTGCATGAGATCTTTGTAAGAGAGGTAGGTGAAGAAGCCAGTGAAGAAAAGCAGTAGAGAAAACATTTACAGTCTCACGGGCTTCGGAAAGGTCTTCAGCTTTACCTTAAAACAGACCTTGAAGAATAAGAGCTTTATCGTGGTTGCGATCGTCATGATCCTGATGATGGGTATGATGAAGCCTTTCATGTATCTGATGACAAAATCAGGAGAGAATGCAAAGCAGCGGACGGAAGCAAGCCTGGACAATGTTGAGGCTGATAAGCTCACCATTTATAATGAAACACAGTTCGTGTTTGATCAGGCCATGGAGATCGTGCCGGGGACGAACGATCGCCCGAGCGGTGCGGTTAAGAATGAGAATATAAAGTTCCTGAATATCGATGAAGGAAATGAGGATGATCTGATCGCAGCTCTTGGCCCGAAGGATATCCTGGTGATCATCCGTGGAGAAAGTGCCGGCTATAAGGTAAATGGTATCATTGCCGATAAGTCGGATATTACCGTAAAGAGTCTGGACCGGGCAACGGATTATGTGCAGGAGCGGTTTGAGAAGAACCGTCAGGCTCAGATGAAGCTGGATCAGCAGACGATACAGTCTATCTCCTCCGGTGTATCCACCGGAAGCGTTCTTTCGGAGAATGAATATAAGGATGAACAGAACTACACCATGAGTGCTCCGGAGTACAACGGTCTGGTGATCGGATTCTCCATCATCGTAATGATCGTGGCTTCCCTGGCAGCCAGCTACATCATAGCCTCCGTCAATGAGGAGAAGCAGTCGAAGCTGGCAGAGTCCCTGCTTGTCAGTGTACGCCCCATGGCGCTGCTGATGGGTAAGGTCATCAGTATGCTCTGCTTTGTTGCGGCAACCATCGTGCTCGGTGTGTCCTGCGCATTTATTTCAGAGATGATCATGGAGAAGGCCATGCACCTGGATCTCAGTAAGATCGGGCAGGGCGGTATCAACTTCGCCATCTTCACCAGCTACGGAGTTAAGGGTCTGGTTGTTCAGATCGCAGAGATCCTGCTTGCACTTTGCTCCTTCGGCGTTCTCAGCGGAATCCTGGGTTCTGCCTGCGCGAAGGTTGAGGATCAGCAGAATGCAACAACCACGGTTACGATGATCACTATGATCGGTTATTTCGGAGCGGTCATGCTCGGACTGAAGCCGGATTACGGAATGATCTCGGCACTGGTTCCGCCGATTTCCTTCTTCTCCGCGCCGGCGGCTTATCTCGGCGGTCGTGTGGGACTGGAAATCATGCTTCTTTCCTTTGCAATCCAGATCGTAATCCTGGTGGCAATTGTAATACTTGCGGCAAAGACCTACCGGAACCTGCTGCTCAGTGACTCCAGCAAACCGAAGCTTGCTTCGATCTTTGCTGCAGCGAAGTATTAGGAGGTGACGGGCATGTTTAAGAATTTCGGAAAAGTATTTCAGTTCACCTTCCATAATCAGGTATGTCAGAAGGGGTACAAGGCACTGACCATCACCCTTGCGGTGATCCTGTTCCTGCTTCCCATCGGAATCCTGATCCTGCTTGCTGCCAATTCCGAGAAGGACAAGAATAAGAAGCTTGAGTCCTGCGGGGCAGATAAGATCTATGTGGCAAATGAAGTTGCCGCGAATACGAACTTTGATTCGATGAAGATCGCCAACGGGGAAGGGTACAAGGATATCGTATATGTTACGGTTCCTTCCGTGGATGACGGCTTAAAGCAGATCAAGGATGCAGGCGAGAAGAAGGCCTTTGTGCTTCGTGTGACAAAGGACGATAAGGACAAAATTTCCACGGATATCGTGCTTCCGCCGGATACGTCGCTGGAAGCGAAGACCGTGAAGCATTACTTTGATGCAATCTCTAAAAATGAAATGCTGTTTGTCATTACGGCCCGGGGCATCAGTATGAGTGATGTGGCCGAGGTTTCCAAAACCGTGGAGACGGATGGCTTTGAGGCCTCCGGCTGGAAGAGCGGTACGAGCCTCTTTGAGGATAAGGCCAAGGCAAATGAGCAGAACAACGAGCGCCTTCGGGATGCCTTCAGTGTTCTGATTACCATGATAATCTGTATGATCATGTATTTCGTGGTTCTGGCATACGGTGCAAGTATCACCAAGAATATCGTTATGGAGAAGTCCTCCAAGCTGATGGATACCCTGCTGATCTCCGTAAAGCCGGAGGCCATGATCTTCGGAAAGCTGTCCGGCGTTCTCGCGGCAGGACTACTGCAGTTCTTCAGTTGGATCGCATGTCTGGTCGGCGGTGTATTCGCGGGTGTGATCATTTCGGATAAGCTCTTCCCGGGTGCGGATTCCACGGTAAATGTGTTCCTGAAGAGCCTTGGGGATATGGATCTCTTCCGGCCGATTCCGGTCATCGTGGCGCTGATCGTGCTGGTATTCGGTATCCTGCTTTACTCGTCCTTTGCGGCATTTGCGGGTTCCATCTCCAGTACACAGGAGCAGGCGGCAAGCAATCAGGGAATCTTTGTCATGATCATGGTGATCGCTTATATCCTTGTCCTGACACAGGGCTCGGATATCCAGACGGCACCGACCTGGCTGTTCCTGGTTCCCTTTACCGCAGCACTGATCCTGCCTACCGGCCTTCTGCTGGGAACGGTCAGCACATCCGTAGCGATCGCCGGCGTTGCGATCCTTTTGGTACTGACGGTCGGACTCGTGATTTTTGCGGGACGTGTTTATAAGGCTATGGCGCTTTACAAGGGCCAGTCCACAAACTTTAAGAAGATATTCAAGATTGTTTCAACGAAATAAAGATTAATAAACGAATGAGCACGGCTGTCCGTCCCTTCCACGACACGGAAATGTCGTGGATGGGCAGGGCAGCCGTGGTTCATTCATGAAGGCGAAATGGTATTGACCTCTGGTGTATGTGATCGCGTGATCTGTGCTCCAACCCACATGGGTATGGTCATATGCAAGAATGAAAGGAATGCATATGTGGATTGCTGACGGATGGAAGGATTATGAGGTTCTGGATTGTTCCGGGGGTGAGAAACTGGAGCGGTGGGGGAGGTATACCCTGCTCCGGCCGGATCCTCAGGTGATCTGGACAACAGAGAAGAAACTTCCGGAGTGGAAGAAACTGAACGGTCATTATCACCGGAGCAAATCCGGAGGAGGAGAGTGGGAGTTCCATGACCTTCCGAAGGAGTGGACAATTGCTTATTCGATCGGAGCCGGTTCGGATAAGAATGATAAGAAGGGATCAGAGGGCCCCGGGGGTCAGATGCTGACCTTTCACCTGAAGCCTTTCGCGTTCAAGCACACCGGACTTTTCCCGGAGCAGGCCGTGAACTGGAGCTGGTTCTATCCGATCATAAAGAAGGCTGCGGGTGAGGGCCGCAAGGTGCGTGTTCTGAATCTCTTTGCCTACACCGGGGGCGCCACCGTTGCGGCGGCAGCGGCAGGTGCGGAAGTGACCCACGTGGATGCTTCCAAGGGTATGGTGACCTGGGCGAAGGAGAACGCTGTATCCAGCGGTCTTGGCGAAGCGCCGATCCGCTGGCTGGTGGACGACTGTATGAAGTTTGTGGAACGGGAGATCCGACGGGGGAAGACTTACGATGCGATCATCATGGATCCGCCGTCCTACGGAAGAGGACCGAAGGGAGAACTCTGGAAGCTGGAGGATCTGGTGTTCCAGCTGCTGCAGCGCTGCAGCGAGCTGCTTTCCGACCGGCCGCTGTTCTTCCTGATCAATTCCTATACCACCGGACTTCAGCCGGCGGTGCTGTCCTATATGCTGCATACCGCGGTTGTGGAACCCTGGCGGAAAAGGACAGGAGACCGGTCGTTTGGATCCGGTGAAGCAGGTGACGGAACCGCTGCCGGACATGACTGTGGGGTGACGGTTACGGCGGATGAGATCGGCCTTCCGGTGAAATCCACCGGGCTGGTCCTTCCCTGCGGTGCCAGCGGACGGATCCTGTTCCGCTGATCGAACCTGTAATAATAGAAAAAGAGTGGAACCGGATCGGCTCCACTCTTTTTATACCGGATATTTATTTCTTATACTCCGGACACGGTTCCGGATACAGACGGTAGATCGGACGAACTGCACCGGTGGAGTTGCTGTTTACACGCTTATCCCCGATCCAGATCTCCGGCTTGTAATTATCGCTCCGGATAACCAGGATCCAACACTCGGGCTTTCCGTAACCTGCATCGCCCTTATATTTGAATTCCATGGTATTGACGGATTTGCCATCATAAGAATTCTTTCCTGCACCTTTATATGTAGTCGAGATACCACCTAGATGCTCCAAATTCTTCAGGAATTCATTTGTATAGCACTGCTGAAGATACATACTGTTCTTCATTCCGCCGGTATCATGATCCAAAACACCCTTGAACTGTGCATTCTGCCATCCGTTGTAATCAATACCGCGGGCCCATGCAACAACAGATACCGTATAGGCTTTCGGAGATGTCTTGTCCAACTTCGCATTGTGACCGTTATCGGTAACATCCGAACGTCCTACATCATTTCCTGTTGTATCTGCGGATACATACCAGCCGTTCACAACGTCATCATCCGGAGAAACGGAAGCAAGGTTTGCGGCTTCGAAGATCGTCTGGGCGGTCTCGATATCAACGGCCTTTCTTGCCTTTTCAATATAACGGATGATCGCGGGTGCAATGGCAGCGGCAAGGATCGCCATGATAGCGATAACGATGACCAGCTCAACCAGGGAGAAACCTTTATTGCCGTTTCTCCTTCTCTTCTTTTCTTTTGCCATGGCGGTCGACCAGAAGACCATCATATTGAGGCCTTGGTTCACCTTCTCTTTTCTTTTTTCCATATGGCTACCTCGCATATCTTTCCCAAAGCCCGGTTCTCCGTACGAGGAACAATGCGGAGACGGACAGAATCTGCTTCTGTTAGTTTGGTAAAGATTATTTTATCATGTATTTATGTGACACGCAATAAATTATGTGAAGAAAATGTAAACAAATGTAAACATTTTGTGAACAAGCTGCCGGATCCGGTGGTTCTGGCCCTCTGACTTTCCAAAGTAAAGTGAAAAGATATAAAAAAAGTGCTTGCATTCCGGAAACTGCTTTGCTATAATAGCGTTTGCTGTGACGTTGATAGCGTGGAAGCGGAGGTTGCTGTAAACGCAGGTTTACAGGTTATTTCGTGGAGCGAATGTCAAGTTCAGAGAAACTGACGACAAGTCACTGTACCAATAATCATCCGGAGAAATCCGGAAATGACGTGTGGACAGTTAACTATTCGCAGATGTACCGAAAGGGATAGCGAACAGTTAAATTCCGGGTCAGAGTTCAGGACACACCCGGTACCGTGGAAAGCTAAGCTGAATCCTCTTGGCAGACTACAGGATCGGGAACGGTACGAAGGCAGGATCATATCCTTAATAAAAGGAGAGGTCGGGGCCTTCGATTGAACGGGTCCGGGCACGACACACACGGGAACGTTGTACAGTCACCGCTTGTCGTACTACTTACAAAAGTGCGAAAAGGAGGCGGCTTTTTTTATGGCAAGTCAAGTAATGAGAATCACACTCAAGGCGTATGATCACAAGCTCATCGACCAGGCTGCAAAGTCCATCATCGATGCAGTTAAGAACACAGGTGTTAAGGTAAGCGGACCGGTTCCGATGCCGACAAAGGTTGAGAAGGTGACCATCCTTCGGGCTGTTCACAAGTATAAGGACTCCAGAGAGCAGTTCGAGCAGAGAACACACAAGAGACTGATCGATATCATTGCACCGAATCAGAAGACCATCGATGCACTCCGCAAGATGGACGTATCTGCAGGCGTTTATATCGACATGAAGATGCGTTAACAGTACGAGCGATGCGAGTGCGCATCGTGAGTATGTAAAAACGGCAAAGCAACGCTTCAATATAATAAGGAAGCGAGCACAGCCACATGCAGTCCGCTGACCGGTACATTTCACGGGAGACCGCGCAGGATTCAAAGGAACCGGAATCGGATGATGCGATTTAGTATGATTGGCAAGTCCAATCCGCTGTAAATTCATTTAGGAGGAAAAAGAAATGAAAAAGGCGATTCTCGCTGAGAAGATCGGTATGACCCAGATCTTCAACGAAGACGGTGTTCTTACACCGGTTACGGTTCTGAAGGCAGGACCGTGTGCAGTATTACAGGTTAAGACCGTAGAGAACGATGGTTACGAAGCAGTTCAGGTCGGATTCAAGGACGTGAAGGAAAAGGTAACCAGCAAGGACGGATCAGGAAAGAAAGTGATCAGAAATCCACATGGTGCAACGAAGGCAGAAGTCGGCCACGCTAAGAAGGCAGGCGAAGCTCCGAAGCAGTTCGTTAAGGAGTTCCGGTTTGAGAACGCTGCTGAGTATGTTGCAGGAGAGAGCGTGATCAAGGCTGACATCTTCGCTGAAGGCGATAAGATCGATGTAACCGCTCGTTCCAAAGGTAAGGGATACGCCGGCGGTATCAAGCGCCACGGCCTGAAGTCCGGTCCTTCCGGACACGGTTCCAAGTATCACCGCCATGCAGGTTCCAACGGTTCCGCAACTACACCGGGCCGCGTTATGAAGGGCAAGAAGATGGCCGGACACGCAGGATGCGAGCAGGTAACCGTACAGAACCTTGAGATCGTTAAGATAGATGCAGAGAATGATGTGATCCTGGTGAAGGGTGCAGTTCCGGGCCCGAAGAAGTCACTCGTGATCGTTGCAGAGTCTGTAAAGGCTAGATAATCACGATAAGGAGGATTAGAAAATGGCAACTTTAGCAGTATACAACACCGACGGAAAAGAGGTTGACAAGATCGACCTGTCCGACAACATTTTCGGTGTGGAGATAAATGAGACACTGGTTCATAAGGCAGTTGTTACCTATCTTGCAAACAATCGTCAGGGTACACAGAGCGCACTGACACGTGCTGAGGTATCCGGCGGCGGAAAGAAGCCCTGGAGACAGAAGGGAACCGGACATGCACGTCAGGGTTCCACCAGATCTCCGCAGTGGACCGGCGGTGGCGTGGTATTCGCACCGAAGCCGAGAGACTATTCCAAGAAGATGAACAAGCGTGAGCGTCAGATCGCTCTGTTCTCGGCACTGACCTCCAAGGTTCAGGACGAGAAGATGATCGTTGTAGACCAGCTCACCATGGATGCACCGAAGACGGCTGCATTTGCTGAGATTTTGAAGAACCTGAAGGCAGAGAGTGCACTGGTAGTTACAAAGGATAAGAACGACAACGTGGTTCTGTCCGCACGGAATATCCCGGACGTTGCAACAACCATCAGCACATCCATCAATGTGTATGATATCCTGAAGTATGATTCTCTGATCATCACCAAGGATGCTGCACAGGCGATCGAGGAGGTGTACGCATAATGGCAGATTTAAAGTACTATGATGTGATCAAGAGACCGGTTCTTACTGAGAAGAGTATGAACGCTATGAGCGAGAAGAAATATACATTCCTCGTTCATCCGGATGCGACAAAGAATCAGATCGCTGACGCAGTAGAGAAGATGTTCGCAGGTACCAAGGTGGCAAAGGTCAACACAGTAAACCTTGACGGTAAGACCAAGCGCCGCGGCAACACCTACGGCAAGACCGCGAAGACCAAGAAGGCATATGTTCAGCTGACAGCTGAGAGTGCTGACATCGAGCTCTTCGAGGGTCTGTAAGATCAGAAGATAGATAGTTGAAAGGAGAATTAAAATGGGTATCAAAACATACACCCCATATACACCTTCCAGAAGAAATATGACAGGTCTGGACTTTGATGTGATCACGACCGATCAGCCGGAAAAGTCTCTGCTGGTTTCCAAGAAGAAGACAGCAGGCCGGAACAATCAGGGCAAGATCACGGTTCGTCATCACGGTGGCGGAAACCGTCAGAAATACAGGATCATTGATTTCAAGAGACGTAAAGATGATATCCCGGCAAAGGTTCTTACCATCGAGTATGATCCGAACCGGACAGCAAATATCGCACTGATCTGCTATGCAGACGGTGAGAAGACATACATCCTTGCACCGGCAGGTCTCAAGGTTGGGGATTCCCTGATGAACGGTGAGAACGCTGACGTACGTGTAGGCAACTGCCTGCCGCTGACAGCTATCCCGGTAGGTACTGAGATCCACAACATCGAGCTGGTTCCGGGTAAGGGCGGTCAGCTGGTTCGTTCCGCAGGAAATGCAGCACAGCTGATGGCTAAGGAAGGAAAGTATGCGATCCTTCGTCTTCCTTCAGGCGAGATGCGTATGGTACCGATCATTTGCCGCGCAACCATCGGTACGGTAGGCAACATCGAGCATGGACTTGTGAATATCGGTAAGGCAGGCCGGAAGCGTCACATGGGCATCCGTCCGACGGTCCGCGGTTCTGTTATGAACCCGAATGACCACCCGCACGGTGGTGGTGAGGGTCGTGCACCGATCGGCCGCAGTGGCCCGTCTACTCCTTGGGGTAAGCCGGCTCTGGGTCTGAAGACCAGAAAGAAGAACGCTAAGTCCAACAAGATGATCATCAGAACAAGATCAGGCAAGAACGTTAAGTAAGGAGGAAGAACATGGCTCGTTCATTAAAAAAAGGACCGTTTGCAGATGCAAGCTTATTAAAGAAGGTTGATGAGCTGAACAAGAAGGACGCTCATGAGGTCATTCGTACATGGTCTCGCCGTTCTACTATTTTCCCCTCATTTGTAGGACACACCATTGCAGTATATGACGGAAGAAAGCATGTTCCGGTATATGTAACCGAGGATATGGTCGGCCATAAGCTGGGTGAGTTCGTAGCTACCAGAACCTACCGTGGTCACGGTAAGGATGAGAAGAAGAAATAAGGAGGGACTGTAAAATGGCAAAGGGACACAGATCTCAGGTCAAGAGACAGAGAAATGAGAATAAAGATACAAGACCGTCCGCTAAGATTTCCTACGCTCGTGTCTCCGTAACGAAGGCTTGCTTCGTTCTGGATGCGATCCGCGGAAAGGACGTTGATACCGCACTTGGTATTCTGGCATACAACAACCGTTATGCTTCCGCAGTCATCTACAAGCTGCTTCAGTCCGCTGTTGCAAACGCTGAGAACAACAACGGCCTAAAGAGAGAGAACCTGTATGTGGCAGAGTGCTTCGCTAACAAGGGACCGACCATGAAGCGGATCCATCCGAGAGCACAGGGCAGAGCTTACAGGATCGAGAAGAGAACCAGCCACATCACAGTCGTGCTGGACGAGAGATAGGAGGGAAAGCATGGGACAGAAAGTTAATCCACACGGTTTAAGAGTCGGAATCATCAAGGACTGGGATTCCAAGTGGTATGCAGATACAAAGAACGAAGAGTTCGCAAACAACCTCGTAGAGGACTATAACATCCGTAAGTACCTGAAGAAGCGTCTGAAGGATGCAAATATCTCCAAGATCGATATCGAGAGAACCAGAGACCGCGTAAAGGTAAGCGTATTCACCGCTAAGCCGGGTGTTGTTATCGGCAAGGGCGGCGCTGAGATCGAGAAGATCCGCGCTGAGGTTCAGAAGCTGACTGCAAAGAAGCTGATCATCGACATCAAGGAGATCAAGCGCCCGGATCTGGACGCACAGCTGGTAGCTGAGAACATCGCTCAGCAGCTGGAGAACCGTATCGGTTTCCGTCGTGCCATGAAGTCCTGCATGCAGAGAACCATGAAGTCCGGCGCACTGGGCATCAAGACCTCTGTATCCGGTCGTCTGGGTGGTGCGGATATGGCTCGTAAGGAGACCTACAGCGAGGGTACCATTCCGCTTCAGACTCTGCGCGCTGACATTGACTACGGCTTTGCAGAGGCAGATACCACTTATGGTAAGGTTGGCGTAAAGACATGGATCTACCATGGAGAAGTACTTCCTGCAAAGGGAAAGAAGGAAGGGAGCGATAGATAATTATGTTAATGCCGAAGAGAGTTAAGCATCGTAAGCAGTTCAGAGGATCCATGGCAGGCAAGGCCCTTCGCGGCAACAAGATCACCAACGGTGAGTTCGGTATCGTAGCTGCAGAACCGGCATGGGTAAAGTCCAATCAGATCGAGGCTGCCCGTGTTGCCATCAATCGTTACCTTCGTCGTGAAGGTAAGGTATGGATCAAGATCTTCCCGGATAAGCCCGTAACAGCAAAGCCGGCTGAAACCCGTATGGGTACCGGTAAAGGTACATTAGAGTACTGGGTAGCTGTAGTTAAGCCCGGCAGAGTGCTTTTCGAGGTAGGCGAGGTATCAGAGGAAAAGGCAAGAGAAGCTCTTCGCCTTG
>JAFRWY010000095.1 GCA_017437905.1 Eubacterium sp. | reverse complement strand
GGACAGTACCTGTTGGGTATCTCCGTCCTTCTTGACTGCCTTAAAGGTAAATGGACGGTTTTTGATCGTCACTGCAGCTAATGTATTTCCGGAAGCCTGAGTCAAAGTATAGTAGTCTCCGTCCTTATCACTTTCATTCACCGACACATTTCCGTTTTCTGCCCGGATCGTCAGCGGGGATTCCAGACCGTGGAAACCCTGCGGTGTATTTGTTTCGGTCAGAGTGTAATTCTTACCCTCGCCAAGGAACGCTACAGTGATGATCCCATCTGTACCTGATGTGAAGGTGCCGATCTCATTGTCCCCTTCCTTCAATGTGAATTCCGCCCCGGGCAGGGGATTCCCGCTCCAGTTGGTCTTCTTCAGGATGATGCCTGGACGGTCGTTGGTGACAGTATCCACGCGGACATTGGAGTCGCTGGACACCTCTCCTTCTGCATACCGGACCGAATAGGTGAATGATGAGGAGCTCGATTCGCCTTTCTGTATTCCGTTCAAGGTTACTTTAGAATTATCATGATATGAACGAACTTGTTCGGCTGAAATATTACTTACCACACCATTTTCATCTACTTCCCAGTCTCCGGATAGTTCAACCTCTCGAATAAGATAATTATCAAAGCCAGTGTTCTCTTCTAATCTATCAAAATACCAGTAAAGGGTCTGCGGATTGGCTCCGTAGCTCATTCTGCGTACTGTCCCATCCACCAAATCGATATTTCCATCTCCATTTCCCTGCGGGTTATTACGGGCAATAAAGACAGCAAAATAAGCATCATCACGTTCTGCCATGTAGTCTTCATCGGACCAGATCTTGTTTACACGCAGTCCCCAGCCCTTTAGGTTGCAGACCTCCACATGGGGATCTTTCCCGGTGACGACCGTATCAGATACTCCGGTCAAGGCGTCATTCAATACCTTCCCCTGACTTTCCGCGGAATAACCGGCCTCATAATACTCATATTTCTGGAAAGAGTAACCGTCCGGAACTTCACCAGGCCGTTCTACGACTTTGAATTTCGTCCCTGCCAGAACATTTCGCACCTCCACCGAATAACCTGCGGGAATCTTGCCTATGGTTCCATAAATGGATGTCGTAAAATTAATGCTGGAATCTTGCTGTTGTTGCTCTGTCAAATCATTGTATTCTGTTATACCATTCCCTATCATTTCGAACTTTTGCGTTTCTCTGTTCCAACTGCAATAATACCCATCCGGATCCTTCACATGGTAGGAATGCATATCAGCCACGTCCAGATCTTCGTATTCGGACGCCAGATACAGTCTGAAAGAGAAATATGTGCCATCAGCTGTATAGCTGATCTCTTGTGTTCCGGTTTCATCATATAGCACCTTCTTGATTGTCAGAGTCCGCAATGCATCAGGATTCACCTTATTAACATATTTAACCTTAGGACGTTCCTCAGTGGTCGCCTCATCAATACCAAAATTCATACGATTCCCGGAAGGAGTACCGTTGATCGGATTTCCATTCACTTCCACCTCCCTGTAAACATCCGTGTTGATTCCGCACTCCACGATCCGGTAAGTAGTCATGTTTTCAGGAAAAGAAATCTCCGCAGTCTCTCCCGGCTTCAGGAAGAAAACATCTTTGTAGGTGATGCCATCAATCTCAAGTGTCTGCTGATATTTTACCGGATTGACCGAATCCTTGTAGAAGACATAGTCGTCATTCTGCTCCGAATTGTCTGGTAAATGATTTGTAAGGTAATGCTCTGAACCGTCTTCGGTTTTATACAGAATCTGATACGGGAATTCCGCCTTAACGGATTTAGGATCATCTACTCCATCAAGTTCCTTGCTCAGTTGAACGGATCCTTTTTTTACAGCAGCAAGGTTAAAACGCATTTTCAGGTTGGACGCTCCGGCACCACGCTCCATGTAGAACATCTTCATGTCATGAGTGGAGTAGTCTTTGAAAATCCATTGTCCATTTTCATTCAGTACAAAAATCTCATCAACATACGCCTGAGCTTCAGCTTCTGTGTGATTACCACGGCCCAGATAATTGTTGTAAAAGAGATCCCGTATTGTAGTATTTCTCCCATTTACTCTTACTTCCCCGGTTCTGAAATTCACACTTCCGGGAACCGAGCTGTGAATACCTCCAAGGTCAATAACCAGTTCCCCATCCACATACAGCCAGAAATCATCGTCACCTGTGAATTCAAAAATAATATCATGCCCCCATGCATCCTGGCCATTGGGAGTCTGCGTAAAGCTCGCTTCAAGCTCCACGGCAAAATATGTATCGACCTTCTTGTTGAGATCGTTCTCCAAGGAGTATAGCTGCTCATACTTCCTTGGGTCACTGTCAGGAAGTAATTGTTGATAGTTTGTCTCGGT
>JAFRWY010000012.1 GCA_017437905.1 Eubacterium sp. | reverse complement strand
TCTGCGGTCGGATCGGTACCGTTTATGCTTAAGGA
This sequence comes from Eubacterium sp., assembly GCA_017437905.1. GTDB lineage: Bacteria > Bacillota > Clostridia > Lachnospirales > Lachnospiraceae > Eubacterium_Q. Next base: position 18,764 of record JAFRWY010000012.1, on the reverse strand, counting down.
CTGGGCCTGCTGTTCAAATCTATTGTTCATCTCATCGATGATCGCATCAAATATCGCCTGCTTGTTTTTATAATGCTTGTACAGGGATGGTGCTTTGATCCCAACCTTTTCCGCTATATCGTTCACATATACATGTGCATACCCTTTTTCCGAAAAAAGTGTCAATGCTTCGTCAAGAATCCGTTGTTTTGTATCCATATGCTCTCCTTTCGGTTCGGCTAATTCAGATTAGCCTTATTATAGGCTAATTCGAATTAGCTGTCAAGCGTTTTCATTAAAAAAAGAGCGGTTACTAGATTTCTCTCATAACCGCCGTTTTTGCTATTCAGAAACGATCTCAGCTTAGATGAAGCCCGTTTAGGCTCGATTTCAGGCTGTTTTATCATTCATAAAGAGTGCAGCGGCCTTTATTCATCGATTTATTCACTTCGGATTACAATCGGATAATAGTAAAGAAAAGCATGATCTTCTGAAACAGTTTATAACTCATCATAACTTTGGAGTTTTATCATAACTTATACTCTTCATAACTTTGGACAAATTTTAAGACCCGGAAATAACCGAATAAACGGCACTTCCGGGTCTTGTAAAATCATTATTATGAGATTCTTCACCGCTTCGCGGTTCAGAATGACATTTGCTATTATACCGTCGCCAGCGCCTGATCCAGGTCTGCGATGATGTCGTCCACGTGCTCGATACCTACCGAGAGACGGATCAGATCTGCCCCAACGCCGCAAGCTGTCAGCTCCTCATCCGTCAACTGGCGGTGTGTGGAGGAAGCCGGATGCAGCACACAGGTATGCGCGTCTGCCACGTGGGTTGCGATCATAGCCACCTTCAGGTGCTTCATGAATTCTTCCGCAGCCTTGCGTCCGCCCTTCACGCCGAAGGATATAACGCCGCAGGTGCCGTTCGGCATGTATTTCTTAGCCCGCTCATAGTACTTGTTGCCCGGAAGGCCCGGATAATTCACCCATGCCACCTTCTCGTTCTTCTCAAGATACTCGGCAACCGCCTGTGCGTTACTGCAGTGGCGCTCCATCCGGACAGCCAGGGACTCAAGTCCCAGATTCAGATAGAAGGCATGCTGCGGTGACTGGATCGCACCGAAATCACGCATCAGCTGAGCGGTACATTTGGTGATAAATGCACCTTCCTTGCCGAACTTCTCGGCATAGGTGATCCCATGATAGGAATCGTCCGGTGTGGTAAGCCCCGGGAACTTGTCCGCATGCGCCATCCAGTCGAACTTGCCGGCATCTACGATAGCTCCGCCGACTGCCACGTCATGTCCGTCCATATACTTGGTGGTGGAATGGGTCACGATGTCTGCGCCCCACTCGATGGGACGGCAGTTGATGGGTGTGGCAAATGTATTATCAATGATGAAGGGCACGCCATGTGCATGCGCAGCCTTTACAAAACGCTCGATATCGAAGACCGTCAGTGCCGGATTCGCAATGGTCTCACCGAAGACAGCCTTTGTATTCGGCTGAAATGCCGCTTCCAGCTCTTCATCCGTGCAGTCCGGCTCAACGAAGGTGAAATCAATACCCATCTTCCGCATGGTCACATTGAAGAGGTTGAAGGTTCCGCCGTAGATTGCGGAGGAAGCGATCACGTGATCCCCTGCATTTGCAATATTGAATACCGCGAAGAAGTTCGCAGCCTGTCCCGAGGAGGTCAGCATGGCAGCGGTTCCACCCTCCAGTTCAGCGATCTTGGCAGCCACCAGATCGTTCGTCGGATTCTGCAGCCGGGTATAGAAGTAACCGGATGCTTCCAGATCGAAGAGCTTGCCCATATCCTCGCTGGTATCATACTTAAATGTTGTGCTCTGGATAATCGGGATCATACGGGATTCTCCGTTCTTCGGAGTGTACCCTCCCTGGATACACGTGGTTTCACGCTTCATGTTCATTTCCTCCTGTAAATATCTTATGCAAACTAATCCGTCTGCTACACTCTGTCCGGACACCCGGTCCGGTTATCGTAGAACAGACAGAGTCAGGCTTCGCCGGATACGCATTTGGCCTGACTCTGCTAATTATACCATCCTATCATGAAATTGCAAGACAGTGCATCTGCCGCTCTATGACATATGCAGAATGGTCTCCCGTGCCGCGGCTTCCTCGATCGGAGCCGCAAAGACCCCGGGTTCGAATTCCCGGATCTTTCCGATACCTTCCTGCAGAACAAAGCGGAGTTTTCCGTCTCTTACCTTCTTATCTGTATAGAGTTTCTTCACCAGCTGCTCCCGGTCAATATAATCCGGAATCTCCGTCGGAAGGCCCGCTTTCTTCAGCAGTGCCACCACCGCATCCCGTTCGTCCTTCGTCACTAGTCCCATGGACAGGGCCAGATCCACCTCCGCCACCAGGCCGATGGCTATAGCCTCCCCATGGAGCAGACGGTAATCACTGACGGTTTCGATGGCGCGTCCCACGGTATGCCCGAGATTCAGCACCTCACGCAGGCCGGACTCCCGCTCGTCCTTCATCACAACCTCATATTTGATCCGACAATTTGCCTCAGCGATATGATCGCAGGCCTCCTGCTCCAAAGCCAGGATCTCTTCCATATGCTGATCCAGATAATCAAAGAATTCCCGGTCTGCCAGACATGCATGCTTGATCGTCTCCGCCAGTCCGCTCCGGATCTCCCGCTCCGGCAGGGTCTTCCAGGTCGCAATGTCCAGATATACCTTCCGCGGCTGGTTGAAAAGTCCGATCAGATTGGTGGCAAGAGGGGTATCCACCGCTGTTTTCCCTCCTACGGATGCATCCGCCGCGGACAACAGTGTGGTGGCATAATTGATAAATGGAACGCCCCGTCCGAAGGTTCCTGCCAGAAATCCTGCCAGATCCGTCACAACTCCGCCGCCCACCGCCAGAACGAAGCAGTCCCGGCGAAAGCCCTTCGCCAGCATGGAATCCTCCAGCTGCGCCTTCACTTCGCGGGTCTTACTCTTCTCTCCCGCGGGGAAGACGAACACCTCCACCGTATATCCGGCCTCCCGCAGTTTCTCCGCGATCGGCTCCGCATAAAGTTCCAGCACGGTGCTGTCCGTAATGACCGCGCATTTCCGGAGTTTTCCCATCAGGCCCGCCGCCAGATCCTCCAACAGCCGGCCCTGCAGGCCGTATCCGATCTCTACGTCGTAGGTATCATCTACGACTTTCTTTAATTCCACCCGAAATGTACTCATGTGTTTCTCCTTAATCCTGACTTCCCTGTACTCCGTCCTGCAACGACAGTCTCGCCCCGTTGATCTTCGGATATGCCCGCCCGAAGGCCTCCACGTCATTCAGAAGCTTGCCCCGTCAGTATTTCGCCATAGGTGAATTATAGCGTGTTACGCCAGGAGACGCAAGAAAAACGGGGCTCTGCAAAATGCAAAACCCCGTTTCCTCTTCCTCCGGATCCTGTGGCCGCCTTTGCTGCATCTCCGGAGTACATATAAGGTACGCTCAGTTACGCAATGTTCTCATTTACTTCATTCTGCATCAGAGCCAGACCAACGATGAAGAATACCAGTGCGAGAACCAGGTACAGAACAGGCAGACTTCCTGCCGGCTTACCCTTTGCCGCACGTACACGCTCCAGACGCTCGCCCTGCTTATATGCCCAATAAACCATATAGATACCGCAGGTTACGATCGTCAGAAGAACAAGCATACCGTTGGAAATGATCGGCGGTTCGCCACATTCCTGTGCCACATCCGTATTCAGTGTCGTCATCCAATATAATCCGTAGATTCCCAATGTAACGAGCGTCAGAACAATATTCATTCCTACACTTCTCTTCTGAACCATAATTTTTCCTCCCATTCTCTCCTATGAATAATGTATGCGGAGCACCTCCGTACTCCACATGTGCATCATACCATGAATGAATGTATTGGTCAATTCCCGTCTGATTCCACTTATGACTTTTTTCGTCCGTTCGTGACCGTCTCCTCCACAGGAATCCGTGGACGGATAACCGATATTGTAGTATGATAGGTACATAAGGTTTCTGGCGTACTCCTGCGCAGTCACCCGGAAAGGATGTGATACATTTGCTGCAATTCTTCGGACGCCGCTCTGCGTTCTATGAACCCCAGAACAGCGCATACTTCATACACGGACAGGATCTGGTCCTGCTGGACTGTCCCATGTCCACATTTCACCGGCTGAAGGAGATCGGCCCGGAGCGGCTTATGGGCGGCCCGGTGAACCGGATCTATGTTCTCGTGACACATACCCACGGTGACCATATCGGCGGGATTCCCATGCTGAGCCACTTCTGCTACTATGTGCTGCACATTCCCGTGGTGATCGGCGCTCCCTCGGAAGAGGTCCGGAAGGATCTGGAATTCTTTATCGACCGGCTGGAGGGCTGTCACGGATACACCCTCGAGGATGTGTCCGATCCGGCGACCAGGGCCGGATGGCCTTTTGTTCTTGACGTGATCCCCACGAAGCACTCTCCCGAACTGGACGGCCGATGCTTCGGATACCGTCTTCGCGTGAACGGAACGGAGGTGGTCTACACCGGAGATACCGGCACACTGGACCCGTTCCTTCCTTATCTTACCACACCGGGTTCCTCTGCAGGAGAACCTGCGACGGATGCATCCGCGGATGCTCTTTCCACGGATCCGGCACTCTCCGGCAACGCGGAGCTTCCCGTGCTTTATACCGAAGCCTCCGTCTTCCGGTCTCCGGTGCATCTTTATCTGGAGGATGTTCTGGATAAACTGAAGGGAATGACCGAACAAGGGATCCGTATCTTCCTCATGCATCTTGATGACGAAGAAGCGGTCCGGCAGCTGATCCGGGGCACCGGCATAGAGCTGGCACCTCTGATCGACGACCGTCATATTACAGCTCCGAAACCGGAAGCTTCCGGCGGAGACGCATTTTCAATAAAGAATACACCTGATCAATCCGAAACGCAGGAGGACGTTGCCATGGAAAAGAAATCCGAGCAGATGCTGACCGACATTTTCACAGTTTCCAAAAAGCTTTATGAGCAGATGAGCAGCACAGACAATACCGATCACGCCGGCATCTTCACTCACCTTACAAATCTCGGCAAGATCCTGGCCGAGGCTGACCGCGCAAGCTTCTGGAAATGGGACAAGGCCAGCCACACCCTCTGGACCACCGCCGCAACCGGCACAGACCGGATCACGATCCCGGACACCACGGGGCTGGTGGGGAAGGCGCTCTCCCTGGGCAAGGTAGTCATCACGAATGATCCCTACAACGATCCGGACTTCAACTCCGCCGTGGACAAGAAGACCGGTTATGTCACGAAATCCATCCTGGTGATGCCGGTGGCCAATATCAAGGGCGAATACATCGGTGCATATCAGGTGATCAACAAACTGGGCGGAGACGGAAAGTTCCACGAGGAAGAGGATTGCCGGAAGCTGTCCCTGGCCGCCGTGATCTGCGGTCTGGCCCTGGAGTCCGACGTCTTCCTGGAGGAATCCCACACGGACAAGCTGACAAAGCTCCGGAACCGCATGGGCTTCTTTGCAGATTTCAAGCGGACCTATGATAAGGTGATCGCGGATCCGGAGCGGAAGCTGTCGCTCTTCATCTGTGACATCGACAAGTTCAAGTCCGTTAATGATACCTACGGCCACAACGCCGGCGATGAGGTCCTGAAAAATGTGGCTTCCATTATGCAGAAGAACACAGAGGCCACCGACGGGATCTACCGCTGGGGCGGCGAGGAATTCATCATGATCATGGTGGATGCGGACATGGAGAAGGCCGCAGCCAAGGCCGAATCCATCCGGAAGGAGATCGAAGGCGCAACCTGCGAATGCTTCGGTTATACCATCCGCCACACCATGAGCTTCGGCGTTACGGAATTCGATCCCGGAAATACCATCGAAGGCAACATCAGCGTTGCGGATGAGAAGCTCTACACCGCAAAGGAAAGCGGAAGGAACCGGGTGATCGTCTGATCCGCCGGGCCGGGGACCGTATTATAACGACCGATGCTGCCGGAATTGTTACAGTATAACAGGAGCCTGTACAGATGACACAGGTACAAAGAAAACGGGGAGAGATGCAGCTGCACCTCTCCCCGCTTTCATATACCTGTCCGGCGCTTCCTCTTACGGTGCCTACCGGTCCACCTTTGTCACTTCATATACCATAACTCCGTTGCTCTTACCCTTCAGCGGGATCTGGCCGATCTCCTTCACTTCCACCCGGTCCTTCACGCGTTCATACAGAACATCACTGATCAGAACCTGTCCCTTCTTCGCATTCGCTTCCAGGCGCGCCGCGGTATTGACCGTGTCACCGATGGCCGTAAAGTCCATACGGAAGTCGCTTCCGCCTCCCGGCACCTTGAAATTATCCTGGATTCCGCCGTTGGCCGCCAGGACGATCTCTGCCACTCCGTCTTCAACGGTTTGCTTTATGTTGCCCAAGGAAATGCTTCCCACTATCTGGGCGTGTTCGGGACTTGCACCCGTTAGAGCGCGCCCATGGCGCGCAAACCATAAAAGGCCCCCGCGGGCAACGCCCGCAGAGGCCTCTGATAGGCACTTTGGCACAAACGGATCGGTTTTGGCACAACAGGCATCCTCCGGTAAGAATCCGGCCCTTGTGCACCGATAATTTACTTCACCTTCGAAACCGTCGTGATCGTTCCGAGTTTTTGCTGATCCGAAACATTTCCCTCCGGATCTCTTGCCGATATTTCAACATCCGTAAGACGGATCACGTCTCCGGACAGTTCCATTTGCCCGGACATACGGCAGGCTCCGTAGCCTTCGTCATTTATAAGGATGTCTATCTTTCCGCTGCTGTTCCCGGTTCCGTATCCTTCATACTGTGTGTCCTCGAAACTGATCGTCACATAGAATGTTCCGTCATAATAACGCATTCGGAGCCAGTCCACTCCGGTCTTGTCCGCTTTTACACTGTATTCTCCGACCAGGGCGTAGCAGTCCTTCTGATCCGCATCCGATTTCCCGAAACTTCCGGTCAGGATGTACTGATGCACATTCTCCTTCCGAACCGATTCACGCCTTCCGCCTTTCAGGAACACGTCCATGAACTGGTCCATCAGTTTGAATTCCTCGCCTGCGTCCGTTTGCAGGATATTGATCTCCATATCATAGGTGATGTGTACTGAAAGATACTCCGTCCCGATCTTACCGTTCCGATAATACAGGCACTGCACCACATCATAGGATTCTTCCATGGTAAAGGCATATTTGAAGCCGTAAAGCAGTTCCGGATACCCGTCCCAGTCCAGGTCGATCAGAAGCACCCGGTCCGGACAGGTGGCTCCGCCGTATTCATCCGCTTCCCGAAGATCCAGCATATCTTCCTTCTCAAGCTAGTTCCAGAATGCTTCCCGGCAGGCAGTCAGTTCCGCTTCCGTCGGCAGATCCTCCGCTTCCATGGCCGGTTCTTCGGTTGTCGGCTGTTCGGTAACCGGCTTCTCCGTGACCGGTTCCTCTGTTGTCGAGGTGGTCGGCATGATCGTCGGGCGCTCGGTTGTAGTTTTACCCGGATCGTCCGTCGGCCGTTCCGTTCCGGGCTTACGGCCTCTGGAGGTCCATTTCGGTATGAAAATGACCAGCAGCACGATAAGGATCGTGGCCGCCAGCGTTCCCAAAATGATCCAGATCTGCTTATTTCCCTTCTTCTTCGGAGACGGATTCAGCGGAGGCCGGTTCCCACGCTGCCCGGGATTCCCCGGTTGCTGTATCCTTCCCGGGCCGTAAGGCGGCTGCGGGGTTCCTCCCATATCAGGACCGCCGGCCCACCGGCCCGGATTCCCCGGCTGCGGCATCCTTCCCGGCCCGTAAGGCGGCTGTGGGATTCCTCCCATATCAGGACCGCCAGCCCACCGGCCCGGATTCCCCGGCTGCGGCATCCTCCCCGGTGCGTAGGGTTGCTGTGGGGTTCCGCATACCGGACACGTCATGGTTCCTTCCCGTATTTCCGATCCGCATACATGGCAAATCATATGCACCTCCTGCAGTTATGAGCAATCAACTGTACTTCTCTTTCCTTCAGGCACTTACTTCTTTCCGGTGAGATAATATACTGCCAGGGCTGTTCTGTGGGACAGATTCTCCTTCGACAGGATATTGGTGATGTAATTCTTCACGGTTCCTTCGGAAATGAAGAGCTTTGCGGCGATCTCCTTGTTGGAAAGCCCCTCTGCCACAGCCCGGACGATATCCAGCTCACGTTCCGAGTAACCCGCAGGATCGAAGCCGCTGCCCGCAGGAGATGTGAGAGAGCCTGCATTTCCGGCCTTCCCTGCCAGAGATTCCAGAATTCCTTCCTCCATGACTCCTGTCCCGATATACACGGAACGGATCATCTGCTTCAGGTGCTCCGGAGTATGATTCTTGATGAGATATCCCTTTGCTCCGTTGCTGAGAGCCTGACGCACCAGATCATCGTCGTCAAATGTAGTGAGGATCAGCACCTTTCCCAGATCATGCTCCACGATGTATTTCGTGGCTTCGATCCCGTCCATTTCCGGCATCTGGATATCCATCAGAAAGACATCCGGCTTCGCCTTCTCCGCGAGCTCGATGGCCTCGCGTCCGTTCGCGGCACATCCGAGGACATCGAAGTCATCATCCACGTCCAGGATGATCTTCATGCCGTCACGTACGAAATCACTGTCGTCTGCGATTATTACCTTGATCTTGTCCATAGTATTCCTCTTCCTTGATTTCCGATGGGGGCCAAAGTCACGGGATCCTTCACCTGCAGGCCGCGCGCTTTCGCGCTTGCCTTCCGGTTCAGGATGACAGCGTTGTGTCATTCTGAGGCGCAGCCGAAGAATCTAGATCGGCAGCAGCATCGTCACCTTAAATCCGGCCTCGGTCTCAAAATCCAGAGTTCCGCCTGCAGCGCGAACCCGCTGGCGCATACCGGAGATACCCATACCATCCTTCACTTCCTTACATCCGATCCCGTTGTCCCGGATGCTGCAACGGATCATCCGGTTCATCACCACGATACAGATATCGATCCTTGTGCAGCGTGCGTATTTCATGGCGTTGGACACCGCTTCATAAGCGTTATCCAGGATCACCTCCCACAGATTATCCGGAATCTGGGTGATGTCTCCCTCCTTCTCAAACTCGGTCTCCACGCCCTTGTTGTTACAATCCTCACATAACTTATATAACTGCAGCAGCGCAAGATCCTTCTTCTCCGGCCGCTCCTTCCTAAGGATCGCCCGGATCTCGTCCATACCCGTGCGGAGCTGATCGATCACGGCCTGTACCATCTGCCCGGATCTCTCCGGATCCTTCTCCATCAGTACCTTCACTGCCTCCAGCTGATATATGGATCCGTTGATGTTATGCCCCAGCTTATCATGCAGGGTCTGGGACAAAGCCGCCCTCTCCTCCAGGATCTGATTCTCCGCCAGGAGTGCACCTCTCGCCAGCTCAGCCCTCGTGGCCACCTCCCGCTCCCGCATATCCCGCTTCAGGCTCTGCTCCGTCAGCACGTCCTCCTTCATCCGCTTCCGGTAATCCACCACCACGTAATTATGCTGGATATAGAGGATGGTCAGCAGCAGGATCAGCACCAGCCTTAAGGGTAAGGAAGCCGGAGTCTCCGCGAAAACGCCGATCAGCAGCACAAAATACCACCGGTAATCCAGTTTCGGAAAAAGGGAAAAAAACTCGAAGCCGCAGAAGAAGCCCAGCACCCAGAAAGCCTTTCCCTCCAGGGAAATGAGCAGTGCCCAGATGAGCATTCCCGCTGCCGTGAAGTACCGCCTCACCGGAATAGTGAACAGCTCCTTCACCGCCATAACCCCGATAAAAAACGAAACAAGCAGGAGTATCCGAATGGATACCCCTGTTGTTTTTTCACTGCTTACCTCCACATGGCTCATAATGCTGTAAGCGACCAGAGCCAGCAGGATCGCAAGCCGTGCGAATACGAAATAATTGTCCTTTATCCGATCATTCATTATTCCTGAATTTGATCCCCACGCTTCCCAGACTTAAGATGATGACCATGTAGGCGGCCGTTACACCCAATATCATTATATAGCCTTTCCCGTTTCCTGTCATCAGGTATTCCGTAATACTGAGGAACCATTTCTGGGGCATGAGATACGAGATCGTCTTCACCGTGTCCGTGGTGGAATCCAACGGGAAATACAGCCCCGCCAGCATGGCCGAAAGACTCCAGAGTGTAAATGCCGCGATGTTCGCACTCATGATATTGTCAAAAAGGATACCAAGCAAAAGGCTGAGGGAACAGAAGATCAGTCCCATAAGGAAGAGCATCAGGATAAATATCAGGCGGTTTATCCCCAGCTTTTCTTCCGGGATCAGGAAGCTGCAGACCGCCATAATGGTTGTAATAAGGGCCGATACGATGGCACCGGACAGGAACTTTGCCGTAAAATACTGCATATCGCTGAGTCTGGTCAGCCGGATCCGGGTCAGTACCATATCCTTCTTTTCATTGATCGCGGTATGTGCGATGAAGATTCCCGCGAAGACAAATCCCAGAGTCATGATGGCGAAGGCATAGCCGATCAGCGTTCTCTGATCGATCTGTTTATTGGTCAGATTGATCTCATCCTTATCTGTCAGGGTTTCCACCGTCTTCTTCGGCAGACTGTCGTTCATGCTCTTCAATGTCCCGGGGATGTCATCGCTTTTTGCTGCCGAACGGATCTGTCCCAGGATCATGGTGAGTTCGCTGTTCATCAACGACTTTCTCTCATCCTTCGAGAGGATAAAAACCTTCATTCCGTCCTTTACTGCGCCCGCGACTGCTTCCGCATCAAAGTCTTTTCCGAGGAAAAGCGCCGCGCCCAGTCTGTCCTTCTCCGCATCCAGTTCGATCCGACGGTCCAGCTCTTCCTTCGTCATACCGGGGGTCTTCACCCTGCAGATCATGAAAGCTCCGCTCTCCGTCATTTTCGAAAGAAGATACTCTGACAGCTCACTGCCGGAAGCATCATAAACCTTGATCACATAGCGCCCCTTGCCGCTGTAGTAGGCCACCTTCTCATCGGCTGATCCGATCTCCATGATCTTTGCTGCCGTAGCCGAACCATTCAGTTCATAGGAGGAGAGATTCGTCTGCTCCACCTTCAGGATCAAGGTGGAAATGATCGGAGTTATGACCATGAAAAACCAGAAGCCGGCATTCCGAAACAGAAGTTTTAGGGTTGAATTGATAATGCTTTTCATGCTCTTTCCTTTCTCCGAAGGGATCCTACAAAGATGGCGATCAGGGATGAGATCACGGTGATCGCACCAAGGAAGATCACCGAACTTAAGATGTAATCACTGTGTCCCGTACCGGACAGCTCCACCAGCGCCCGGTTGGCGTGATACAACGGTGAGATCAGTTTTACCGACTCGGGCCAGCTTGAAAACATATAGGTCTCAAATGCACCGCCGAGATACCCCAGCCACCAGACGATACCGAAGGACAGAATGATGGTTGCGATCATGCTTTGCGTGATCTCGTAGATCATCATTTCAAAGGCGGTAGCCGCGATGACGGAAAGCAGGATCACCATTCCCGAGAGGATGATATTCCCCCAGTGCACCCCGAGGACAAATGCCGAAATGACCGAGGCGCTTCCGATGCCTATGGATACCACGGTAATGATGGGGATCGCTCTTCCGAAATAGATCTGTACCGGTGACAGATTCGATACACGGAACCTGTCCAGGATCTGATGCTTTTTCTCCTGGGAGAAAAGTCCTGCAGCACAGACGATGGCGCACCAGCCGAAGTAAACCATGTAAACCATTCCGTAATAATCGGTGGAATTAATGGCCGGCGCCACCTCGGGAGATTCCGTGGGGATCTGAATATCCGACACATCGCCGCTGATCATCCCGTTATAAACCGCGGAGATCATATACTCCAGTTTTGCGCCCTCCACCTGTCTTTTCCTGGATTCATAAATGGTGTAGCCTTCTTTTGTAAACACGATAAACCCGCCCAGCCGGTGGGATTCGATCAGATCCTCAGGTGTTCCCGTATTATACCGGTTAAAGGCGATGCCGTTTTCTTTTCCGACGGAATCCATGGCCTCCATGATGCCTGCGTAAGGGCTGTCTGCTTCAACACTGTAGCCCACCTCAAAGGCTCCGGGCGCCTCGTAGCTCTCCATCAGGGTAGAGAAGGCAGAGATCAGGATCGCGGAGATCAGGATCGGACAGAGCACATAAAGCAGGATATTCACCGGATTCCGGAACATGATCTTGAAGTTGTTTTTAATCAGATATCGAATCATTTTATCATCTGCACTTTCTTGATATACTCTTGTAAATGCTGCTGTCATTCTGAACGAACGCAGTGAGGGAAGAATCTCTCGGCTCAGTGAAGGAAGAATCTCCGGCTCAGTGAGGGAAGAATCACTCGGCTAAATGAGTGAAGAACCTCCTGTGTCAGTGAAGGGATCCTTCGTTGCTTCCGCTCCTCAGGATGACAGGCTCATCACTATCGGGTGACCGGCTCGTCGCTTCGGGATGACATCACATATCCCGCAGTTTCTTGCCCGTCAGGGTCAGGAAGACCTCCTCCAGGGTGATGGATTCCGTGTCATCTACCACCAGCTTCTTCAGTTCCTCGGAGGTTCCGGTTGCGATCAGCTTGCCGTTATCCATGATGGCGATCCGGGTGCAGATGGCTTCCACCTCTTCCATATAGTGACTGGTGTAAATGACCGTGGCCCCGTTCTTATTGGACTCCTTGATCTTCTCCAGGATAAAGTTTCTGGACTGGGGATCGATACCCACCGTCGGCTCATCGAAGATCAGCAGATCCGGATGATGCCCTATGGCGCAGGCGATGTTGAGACGCCGCTTCATACCTCCGGAGAACTTCTTCGCGTAATCATTCTTCCGTTCGGAGAGTCCCACGTACTCCAGGGACTCATCGATCCTCTCCTTCAGCTCTGCGCCTTTGATCCCGTAGAGGGAGGTGAAGAGTTCTACATTTTCCCAGGCCTTCAGACTTCCGTGGATCGCCAGATGCTGGGGGATATATCCCAGCTTTGCACTGAGTTCCCGCTTGTTCTTCCGGAAATCCTTCCCCTTAAACTCCACCGTTCCGTAATCCGGCTTTATCAGATTGCAGATCATGTTCATGGTGGTACTCTTTCCTGCACCGTTCGGTCCCAGCAGTCCGAAGATCTCACCTTCCTCGATCTCCAGATTCAGGTTGTCCACCACAACCCTGTTGTCGTATTTCTTTGTAAGATCTTTGGTTTTCAGAATGGTTCCCATGCGTTTCTCCTCCGGATCATTTATGCAACAGCCCTTCTTATGAACTGATCGTATGCGTGTGTCAGAAAATGCATTCTTTCGTCTGCCTTTTTTCATCTGACACACTCATTATAGATTTCCGGGATTTTGTTTTGTAGTGAAAAAAGATAGAAATGCAATATGACTTTCGTCACATTTCCGAAAAGAAAAAGTCATCCTCCCATGTCCGGAAGGGACTTTCATATTGCCGAAATTGATTAACTTTTAAGGGTGTGATATACTCAATTTATTCGAACATTTTCATTGGCTTTCCCCTTTTGGAAACCGATTTTAACCGATCAGAGGGATATTGGGTATGATCAAAGAGTTCCTTTTGCAAAACTGGGCACTTTTGCTGATCCTGCTGGCTTTTGCAATCCTGCTCAGAACCACGGCTTTTTTGAATAAGAAAACGAAAACATGTATGTACGGTCTGATCGGCGGAATGTTTCTGCTTTCGATCATTGTTTTTTTCGAGTTTTATCTGGAAGAACACTGGGAATCAACGGATGCCCGGCTTGTACTTATCTTCATCCGGTACAGTGCCACGCCCTTCATTATCGCGTTCATCATTTATACGATGGCAATCAATATTCGTTGGTACGTTTTCATCCCGGCGATCGCCCTCACCATAATCAACTTCATTTCCCTCTATAACGGAATGGTTTTCAGCCTCGACGAGGAGGGGCAGCTAAAGCGCGGTGTGCTGGGCTATCTGCCATACATTCTGGTAGGGGTTTACTCTGTATTACTTGTATTCATTTTGATCCGGAGAAGCAATAAACGTTCTACGGAAATCTTCCCGATCCTGTTCCTGTGTTTTGCGTTCGTGTCCGGACTTATCCTTCCGTTTGCACTGGGCAAGGACTTTTCCAAATTATTCTGTGTAACCATCGTCATTGCGGTTTTTGTATACCATGTATTTTCGATCCTTCAGCTGACGGAGAAGGATTCACTTACAGGACTTCTCAACCGTCAGGCATTTTATGCGTCCATCGAAACTGATATAAAGAGTATCACTGCACTGGTATCCATCGATATGAACGGTCTTAAGGTGATCAATGATACCGAGGGACATGCTGCCGGTGATAAAGCGCTGGTAACGATCGCTCTTTGCTTCCTCCAGGCGGCTACATCGAGACAGTCTGTTTACAGGATCGGAGGAGACGAATTCGTGATCCTTTGCAGACGGGCAACCGAAGATGATGTAAAAGCTCTTATCGCCCGCATCCGGAAGCACGTTTCCAAAACCAGATACAGATGCGCGGTCGGGTACAGCTACGCCCCGGACGGAACGGATTCTATTGATGATATGCTTAAAGAATCCGATGAAAAGATGTATGCGGATAAAGCTGCCTTCTATGCAGCAAAGGGGAATTAAGTTCAACGTATATTCGCATAGAAAAGCTTATCCTTTCCTTGTTCTATATTTGCCGTAATCATGGTATGGCTGCCTGCGTTCACTGCAGGCAATCAAAAATGCTCATCTGTACATACTTTTCCGGCAGATCATGCAGATATCCAAAGCACTCTTCCGGTGTGCACAGAATGCCATGTTCCCTGCAGACAGCGGTAAACCTACGCATCAGCCGGTCATTGTTCGGACTTGGCAATTCGTAGGCATTGCCGTAGGTTTTTATATATCTCTGCTTTAATCCGGGGAAATGCCTGTCAAGCGCTGCATAGTAATACTCCCTGTCTCCTTCCCTGAGTGTAAGCCCCATTCCGAAGCAGAGGATTCCCTTTACCTTAACACGTACGCACTCCTTCAGGATCATCTCGATATTTTCTTCCGTGTCATTGATAAACGGAAGAATGGGACTCAGCCAGACAACCGTCGGAATCCCTCTTTTCCGCATCTCTTCGAGAATTTCTATCCGCCGCTTTGTGTTGCACACATTCGGTTCTATGATCCGGCACAGATCGTCATCATACGTGGTAAGCGTGATCTGAACCACACATTTTGCCTTTTTATTGATCTCATCCAGAAGATCTATGTCCTGCAGGATCCGGTCTGATTTCGTCTGGATCGCAGCGCCGAATCCATATTCCAGAATGATCTCAAGGCATCTTCGTGTCAGCCGGAGCTCCTCTTCACAATGCATATACGGATCCGACATGGAACCAGTTCCGATCATACACTTCTTTCTCTTAGAACGAAGCGCAGCCGTGAGCAGTTCGGGAGCATTCTGCTTCACTTCTATATCCTCAAAAGGATGCGTAAACTGGTAACATTTGCTGCGGCTGTCACAGTAAATGCAGCCGTGGGAACACCCTCTGTATATATTCATTCCATAGTGCCCGCCGCTGCCGGTAAGTATCCCTTTTGCATCCACAAAATGCATGGCAATGATCTCCCCATCCCCGTTTTCTCAGTCTTTTCCCCGATCCGCGTTAGTGTATCCTCAGTTTATCGCCCGTTTGTTCATCTGCTCAATGAACTGACTCAAGGTATTTCTCGACAAAAGCATCCACATTTTCAAATCGTCGTTCGGTCATTCCGAGTTTCTCATATTCTTTATGATATTCGGCAAGCACATTGTCAAAAACCTGAACATTCCGGGCCGGATCCCCGGGATCAAAAAGGTGCATGAACCGGAGCTTCTCCACATCTACATCTCCGTCAATATCCTGCAGCATCAACTGCAGTGAAAGAAGGTTCATGAAGGAAGAAAAGATATCCTTTCGTTCTGCCGCTTCCGGCATCTTATTCTTCCAGTTTGAGAACATCTCCTCATAACTTCCGCGCAGATTATCCGGTGAAGACTTTTCCTTCTCCCCGGACTGTTTCATGTACTGTGTGATAGCACGGAAGAGTTTTTTCAGCTCCCGGCGGATCTCCTCCGCCGTATCCCCTTTGATGACAGAAAGGACCATGCCCTGAAGATCAAAGGGAAGTGCAAGTTCCGACATTTCCTCAAAGGTTCTCTTCGTTCCCCGATGAAAATATCTTCCGTGATACAGCATAAGCGCATCCAGCAGGTTCAGGATCGCATCCCCTGCATATACCCTTACCTCTGCCAGATCATCCGTGAAACAGGAATCCGCATACTCCTGTTTCGCTGTCTGAAGGAGTTTTTCCGCCTTTTCAAAACGAAGGTCGGAACCAAGGATCAAACCCGCTTTCTCCTTTGCCGCATCCAGCCGCTGCTGTACATTTTCATCTCTGCAGAATATCACCTTGGAATCCATCAGCTTGGCGAGCTTTGCATGATCACATTCCGCATCCTGCTCCAGCCCTTCCCAGGTTGTACAGTAAATGTCATATCCGATCTTCACATCATCCAGGATAAAGCAGTCCGCGAGCTGCCAGCCCGCGTCCCCGTTGATCAGGATGAGCAGATCCAGATCCGATTTTTCATGCTCGTCACCGGTGGCCGCCGATCCGTAGATGGCGAGCAGATCCAGCGCGTCCGGACAGATCAGCTCTGCTTTTTGCTTTATCGCGTCGATCAGTTTTTTATTGATTTCCTTCATGGTCATCCACCCTGTTATCTCAATTCATGCTAAGCCAGGTCTCGCGATCGAGACTTGAATCCGATATACTAACCGCAACCGGATTTAAAAACCTTCATCATTTCATTGGTGAGACTGATATCGTTTGGCTGGAGCTCTATCTTCTCCCGCTCCACCCATTCGGCATATCGAAGTTCCCCCTCATCCATCCGTATGGTATCATCTCCGTCCAGATCACAGAAGAAACCCGCCAGAAGATCCTGGGCCATGCCCCAGGGCTGCGATTTGTAGTAAGTGATATTCCTTACCTTAAGGCCAACTTCTTCCATCACCTCTCGCCGCACGGTATCCTCCGTAACCTGCTTCTCCTTAAAACCAATGTCCATTGCATAAGGAGCTATATCCTGAATCACCTGCCGTCACCTCCAAAACCATTACCGGGAACCCCGGCTCGCTTTCGATCTTCCTATTATAACACTAAAACCATCCGATCACCACACGATCTCGCGCCGGGTCCCGCAGGAGAAACATGAACGGATATATCCATGATCCCGACGATCCGCCGGTCGAATAGTAACACCAACCCGCTATTCGATGCGGAACATTTATGGTATACTTGTATCAGTAACATTTCTGCAGGATAGCCAACAGACTGTCATTCGCAGCTATATGAAATTACGGACAATGAGAAGGAGGAGAAGGATGAGGGAGTTTCAAATGCTGATCAATCCACGGGATAAGCGGGGTACGATCCGGCCGGAAATCTCGGGAGCGGAACAGTGGAAGAGCTTTCGCAATGGGTGGAGTACATGACATTTGACGGTGTATCTCCCATGGCGGATCTTCGCCGCAGAAACGGCCGGGAGAAGCCACTGAAAGCCATCGGCGGCAGCGCATTCGGCGACAAGGAAATGACCCCGGAAGACATCGACAGCGAGAACCCTTCGAAAAAAACCGCAAAGGAGGATACTTTTATGGATTTCTACGAAGCAGCAGCTGCAAGAAGCAGCGTCAGAGATTTCACGGATGAAAAGTTAGATGTCAAGCTTGAAGAGAAAATACACTGGCAGAGGTTTTAAAGCCTGATCTCTTTCCATTTTTCAACCAGCCGTTCCACATTCCACGCCGCATTTGCAGGGCTGGTCGATGGAAGACAGATGGCCGCTCGGCCTGTAAGCGGCTCCGTGTATTTTTGATAATACTTTAGCGCAGTCTTTCCGTTCACATAGATTGCTTTGACCGGAGCCGCTTCCAGAATGATATTCAGATCATTTGCCGTCACATTCTTTATGCTGGAATCCGAAGATCCCACGATATCACAGGATTGGATCACATCCCATACCGCAATATGATTTCGAAGCAGAAATGCTTTCTTCTCTTCGATTGTTTGAGGTACTTCCTCATCAAAAACCGCAGCAACAACCTTCCAGAACCGATTCTGCGGATGCCCGTAGAAGAATCCGATCTCCCTGGACTTAACCGACGGAAAACTCCCAAGGATCAAAATCTGTGAGTCTGAATCATATACCGGCGGGATCGGATGTGTCACCTTTGTTTCCATTTCTCAATTCTTCCCATTCTTTTCTTGTGATCGCATAGGCGTAAGAGATCTCATTCTTCGGATCGGGATACTCTTTCACTTTTTTCATACCGTTCGCAATGGCTGTGGAGTAGGAACCCACATTTGTGTATAGTACTCTTGCGTAAAATCATCATTTATTCCCCACATCGCACCAGCGACACTCTTTGAATAATCCGTTCATCTATCCTGCGCACAACACTATTGGTATAAGCATTAAAATACTTTAGCCAAAAACCGCTTCCTGACGGATTGATGCTTTCAAAATCCACACCAAGTCTGGTATATCCCTCAGTTTTCAATGTATTGATAGCATAATTCAACAGGTTTTTGTATACACCCCTGCCCCTGTGTTCCGGTAAACAATATGCCCCCGTAATATGACGGTAATCATCTCCGGATGCAGCAAATGTTTCACCTTCGTCTGACACTTCCAT
>JAFRWY010000094.1 GCA_017437905.1 Eubacterium sp. | reverse complement strand
CCCACTGTGATTTCATCACAGTGCGTCCAAAAACCCTGCTTCCTGGGGAGAACCCCAGCCCCCCGGCATCAAACTACAAACTACAATTTTGTTCAAAACAATCCTCACGTCCGAAGAAAATCAGGCAAACAGCGGAACTCCTCATATTCGTTCGCGGGGCGTCCTCGCCATCCTTTCCGCCGCCTCATGACACAAAAAAAAGAAGCCCCGTCTCCGGAGCTTCGCAGTGGAATCCTATTCCACGTCCTGATTCATAATATCTCTGATCACAAAATCGACTCTTCTCGGGTCCGTCCCATTTTTGATCAGGTACTTTTCGTACCAGTTCAGAAGCTGGATGGCAAAGATTGCTCTTCTTTCCATCTCAGCCGATGTCGTGCAATCCTTGAGCATTGCGGCTACAACCCGCGATCGGAAGAATAGATGCGGATCAATGTAAATCTGATTTCCCTTCGGCTCTGCCAAAAGCTCATAGACTGCCTCCTTCGTCAGCGGCTTCTCTTTCTGCATCTCTACCATTTTGATCACCTGTCCGTGGCTGGGCGTCACATCATTTTCCCTGTAATACTCAAGGATAAGCTTCTGCACATATTCCGGAAGGCGGGACATACCATCCGCCGGACAGATACCGATCCGTCCTTCATCCACCAGCTTAAGAAGATCCGGGATCAGTTTCGTAATGTTGATATACTTCTGAATCTGTCGTCCGCTCTGACCGAGGTTCTTCGCCAGTAACTCTCTGGTCCGATCCCGAAAGCCCGCATCCAGCCGGACACCCGGTTTCTTCCGAAGTGCTTCCATCATTGCCTTGTAGGTAAAGCCCTTCTCGGAAGGAAGCAGTTTCTCACGGGTTCGCAGGTTGGATTCTCCCATCAGCAGCGTTGCAGTCTCCCGGTTCACATGCATTACGATCACCGGCACCTCCTTCAGCCTGAGATCGATAGCAGCCTGCCTTCTGCGATGTCCGGAGATCATTTCCAGTTCCCACTCCTCATTCCAGTACACCAGCAGGGGCTGCAGGATCCCGTTTGCCCGGATGGAGTCCCGGAGTTCCTTCATTTCCTCATCGTCTCTCACCTGGAAGGTATGATCACGAAACGGCTGGATATCTCTGGGATCCACCATTTTGAAATTTCCCTTGTTTGCCGGATCTGTCAGTTTCTCATTCATCTCAGATTCTTTTCCCCAGGAGGCCAGCATTTCCTCGTCTATGAAACCCATATCAAATCCCATAGTCATTTCCTCTCTTTCCGACCACCATACAGGTGATCCATGATTTCCAGGATCATGCGGATCGTTTCCAGATTCACATCATCCAATGCAGCAAGAACAGCCGGAGAGGAAAGCTTCCCCTCCAGCTCGTCCAGTCTCTTTTTGATCTTGTCAAAGGACTTGATGTTGCCCTTCACGAGGATCTTCTGATACAGACAGCTCTCGATGAAGAATGTGGCTTTATCCAATCCTGACAGTTCGATCCGTCGCTCGATCAGCTTTCTTTCTGCCGGCGAAACATGAAAGTTCAAACTCTGGTTTCTCGTTCTGTTTTGCTCATTTCTTTTCTTCTTTTCTTTGTTTTCATTTGAAACCATCGTTTCTCTCCTGTAAATCCCCATCAGGCGTCACTCCTTTCATGATCTGAAGCCGGACAAACTGCTGTCGCATCTTTGAATACATCATTCAGCCCCTTTGCCATCTGTTTCTGAACCGTCGGATAAAGATGAGCATATTGTTCCGTCACCGAAGCACTTTCATGTCCCAGTCTCTCAGCAATCTCTATTGGAGAGTAACCCATACTGATCAAAAGCGCGCAGGAAGAATGCCGAAGATCGTGAACACGGATTCTCTTTACTCCTGCCGCCTTGCTTCCTCGATCCATCTCATGATGAAGATAGGATTTCGTCACCGGAAATATCCTCGAATCATCACTCACCTTATACAGACTCGCAATATAGTCTTCTATCTCTTCGCAGATAAAATCCGGGAGATCGATCACCCGGTTGCTCTTCTCTGTTTTGGGCGTAGTGATCATCTCCTGTCCTTTAATCACCTGATAGTTCTTATTGATACGGAGTGTCTTCCTCTCAAAGTCAAAATCTGCAGAAGTCAGAGCCAACAGTTCTCCACACCGAATCCCTGTCCAGTACAGAAGTTGGAACGCATAATAGGAAATCGGTTTCTCAATCATCGCTTCCCTGAACTTCATATACTCTTCCTTTGTCCAGAAATTCATCTCCCCGTTCTTTTCCTTCCCCATCTTGTTATGAACTAAGCAAGGATTCTTCGGAAGATCATAGTACCGGACTGCATGATTAAATATCGCCGTCAGGTGGTTCTGAATCGTCCGAAGATAAACCGGCGAGTATCCCTTTCCGTTCTCATCTCTTTTTGAAAGCAGAGCATTCTGCCACTGCAGGATATCCGTCGAATTGATATCCGACAGATACCTGCGACAGAAATACGGACGGATATGCTTGTCGATCAGAAATCGTTTCATTTCCATCGTACTTACTTTCAGCCTGGGCTTTAGATCCTCCATGTACTGATCCAGAAATGTGCCAAATTCCATATGGATGTCTCTGCTCTTCATCGCCAGGAACTCATGCTCGTATTCCTTCGCCTCTGCTTTTGTCGCAAAGCCTCGTTTTTCGTGCTTCTTCCTTTCCCCGGTCCAATCGGTGTAATAGCAGGCCACCCGCCAGGAAAGGATTCTTGTGCCCTTTTTCTTGTCTCCATAAACTGACATACGCATCACTCCTTTCTGTCACGCCCGGATTTAAGACAAGCCTCCTCGTACCAGATCCGATTTACGCGACCTGCTACGACGATTGCTTTCGGATACGCTTTTTTTAACTGGTCATTCAGAGTTCTGATCACTTCGTATGCTTTTGCCCGGGATACTCCCAGGTCGAACTGCACCTGATCTACTCCGACGAATAAAGTGTCCTTGTCGTTTCTCATAGTCTCACCTCCTCCAAATATTAGTATTTGCTATCATAATCAGTATATCATATTAGTATATGTTGTCAATATCATTATTTACTATAATTTTCATTTTTTACTATCAATATATAAATCTTTATGCTATACTTACATCAAAAGAGCATAACCATTCATTCCACATCATCAGATATGTGCGACAGGAAAGGGGTTTATTTACCATGAGCATATTAGCGGACGACAAAACTAATATATTCGGAAGGCGTCTCAGAAACCTCCGGGAAACCGTAATGAACAAAACACAAAAGGAATTCTCCGAAATGCTCGGAATCCCCCAGCCTTCTCTTTCCGCTTATGAAAGCGGCAAGAACAAGCCCACCATAGATAATGTGATCTTGATCGCGGACAAATGTAATGTATCCGTTGACTGGCTCTGCGGACGGGACAAGCATAATTACCTGAACTCCATGGGGGATCTGGTCGGATTCCTATTCGATCTTTATGATGCAAATGAACTGACCTTTAAGACCGAGATCCAAAACCGGATCGACCGGGAGAATCCGGAAGACGGTGACAGTGGCCGCAATCTGATCCGTCTAACCTTCTATTACGGCGATATCCTGCAGGATGGAAAGCCTCTGTTCTCCGCAGATGTCTGCCAGGCTTTGGAAATTGTTCAGGAGATGCATAACGAGCTGAAAAACTATGAATGCACGCAGGAGTTCTATGACAGCCGGAAGAAGGAGATGATCGAGCGATACAGTGCCTTCCCACTGACTATGTTTAATACCTCTTCCCTCACTGAAAAAGAACGATTTGACCGGCGTCTTGCCGTTATGCGTGCGATACTTGATGCGGAAACCGCAAAGAATAAAAAAGACGAAAATTGAGAAATGACCTGGAAATGTAGGCAAAATGTAGGCGTAAAAAACGAGAGCCCTTGAAAATTAAGGGCTCTCGATCCTTTTGGTATTAAAGGAGTTCTATGGTTCCCGGCGGTTTGGAGGTCAGGTCGTAGAATACGCGGTTCACGCCCTTCACCTCGTTGATGATCCGGGTCATGCAGCGCTGCAGGATCTCGAAGGGGATCTCCGTGCAGTCCGCAGTCATAAAGTCATTGGTACATACGGCACGCAGGACCACGGCGTAATCATAGGTCCGGAAATCACCCATAACGCCCACGGAACGCATGTTGGTCAGTGCCGCGAAATACTGGTTCGGCGGATTCTTGATCTCGCCCTTGGAGATTGCCTCGTCCACCTCTTCCCGGTAGATGGCATCCGCCTCCTGGACGATCCGAACCTTCTCCTGTGTGATGTCGTCAATGATCCGGACACCCAGTCCCGGGCCGGGGAACGGCTGACGGAATACCAGATACTCCGGAATGCCAAGCTCCAGGCCGGCCTTCCGTACCTCATCCTTGAAGAGCATCCGGAGAGGCTCCACGATCTCTTTAAAATCCACATACTCCGGCAGACCGCCCACGTTGTGGTGGGACTTGATCACGGCAGACTTGCCGAGGCCGGATTCGATCACATCCGGATAAATGGTTCCCTGTGCCAGGAAATCCACGGCTCCGATCTTCTTCGCTTCTTCTTCAAATACGCGGATGAATTCTTCCCCGATGATATGGCGCTTCCGCTCCGGATCCGTCTCACCGGCAAGCTTCAGGTAGAAGCGCTCCTGTGCATTTACGCGGATAAAGTTCAGGTCATACTGTCCCTTCGGACCGAAGACCGCTTCTACCTCATCTCCTTCATCCTTCCGGAGCAGACCATGATCCACGAAGACGCAGGTCAGCTGCTTTCCGACTGCCTTGGACAGAAGAACTGCCGCCACGGAGGAATCCACACCGCCGGACAGTGCGCAGAGCACACGTCCGTCTCCGATCTTCTCCCTGAGTTCCCTGATCGTCGTCTCCACAAAGGAATCCATCTTCCAGGTTCCGCTGCATCCGCAGACCCGGATCACGAAGTTCCGCAGGATGTCCTGCCCAAACTGTGTATGCTGAACCTCCGGATGGAACTGGGTCGCATAGAGCTTCCTCTCCGGGTTTTCCATGGCCGCTACGGGGCAGTGCTCTGTCTCCGCGGTAACACGGAAGCCCTCGGGAACCTTCGCAATATAATCCGTATGGCTCATCCAGGAGGTGAAGGTGGAAGGGATCTCCCGGAAGAGTACGGTATCCGGATGTGAAGGCATGGTCTCCGTCCTTCCGTATTCACTGACCGGTGCGGTAGCTACCTGTCCCCCCAGCAGATGTGCCATTAGCTGGGAACCGTAGCAGATCCCGAGGATCGGAATGCCCAGATCAAAGATCTCCTTCGTATAAGAGGGAGAATCCGGAAGATAGACACTGTTCGGTCCGCCTGTGAAAATGATACCCTTCGGGTTCATGGCCTTCAGCTTCTCCAGCGGAATGGTGTAAGGATGCACCTCCGCATAGACGTTGCATTCACGTACCCTTCGTGCGATCAGCTGGTTGTACTGTCCTCCGAAATCAAGGACAATGATCTTCTCCTGGTTCATAGGATTTCCTTTCTTTCTCTGTATCGCGGCTGTTCCGCCGCATAGAACCGCAGGTCCCGGGCATAGCATCTGGGACAAGATTCATGTATGTATAGTCCGAAAGAGAATCACTCCTCCGTAGATGCTTCTTCCGTAGAGCCGGTGGTCTCTTCTGTGGTTTTTTCCTCCGTAGACCCGGTGGTCTCCTCCGTGGATTCCGTGGTCTCTGCTGCCGGAAGCGGATCCATGCCCAGCACCTCAAGTGCTTTCATCAGCTGCGGATCCTCGGAATGCGGAAGTTTGCTGAGTTTCCGAAGTTTCTCCGTCGGCATTTCCACCTCATAATCCGGCTCGATTCCGGTTTCATGGATATTGGAGCCGGCCGGAAGGAAATATTTCGCGATGGTCATCTTCACTGCAGATCCGTCGGAAAGCGGGAAGGTCTGCTGTACGATTCCCTTGCCGTAGGACTTCTCCCCCACGAGGACCACCTTTCCGTAATCCCGGAGGGAACCGATAAAGATCTCCGAGGAGCTGGCGCTGTTGCCGTTCATCAGGATCGCCATGGGGAGTGTCACCTCATGTCCGTCCTTTGCATAATCATAGTAAAGGATCGTACCGTTCTTGTCCCTCATTTCCAGGAGCAGACCCGGCTTTGATGGGTCTCCGCCCTCCGGAACCGTATTGTCCGGAACGATATAATCCACCATCTGGTCCGCAATGTCCGTAAGTCCGCCCGGATTGTTCCGGAAGTCGAAAATGATGGCCTTCGCCCCCTGGCTGATCACATAATCAACGCCTTCCCGGAACTGATCCGCCGTATTTCCGATAAACTGGCTGACCTTGATATATCCGACGCCGTTCTCCATCATTTCATAATCGACGGTGATATTCTGAACCACACGGCGTTCCACTTCAAATTCCAGATAATCATCCTCACCTTCCCGGTACATCTTCAGATGTGCCGTGGAATTCTTGGATCCGCGGATCATTTTCACCACGGCCTCCAGCTCCATATCGGAGGTGAGCTTCACGCCGTCGATCTCTATGAAGATATCCTCCGGAAGCAGTCCTGCCTCCTCTGCCGGACTTCCCCGAAGCGGTTCTACCACATAGACCGCACCGGTCTCCATGTTCTGGGACACGGTCGCACCGATCCCCACATACTCTCCGCCGTCATCCTCCTGGGACTGGGCAAACTCCTCCGGTGTGTAGTAGGTCGCATACTTATCTCCCAGACCATTGATCAATCCGTCATAGTAGGCCTCTTCCTGCTTTGCGGGATCAATCTCGTAGTAGAATTTGGAATCGATCAACTGCTGGATCTGCTTCGTCTTCTCGCTGGAGTTTAAAGAATCGTAACTGAACTCGGTGGAGCCCTGCTCTGTAGTTCGCCTCGGAGATTCCGAGCCGCAGGCTCCCGTCGAAAGGAGAAGCATCCCCGCCAGTGCAAAAAAGACTGTCTTCTTCCGATTCATCATCCTGTTTCCTGTCCTTTCCTTATTAGTCTTACCGATTCCGTCCCCCATGCACTCCTGCCGGAAAGGGTTGTATTGAATACTTATCCGGGCGGATGCAACTGCAGCCGCCCGGAAGATTATGTAAACTGTTATTCACTTAGTATGGGAGTCCCAGATAAGGTCTCGGATTTACATACTGTCCGTTCAGACGAACGGAGAAATGCAGATGCGGTCCGCCGGTAACACCCGTCATACCGACATATCCGACTACCTGTCCTGCATCCACCGTATCACCCTTCACAACCGCATAGTTGTTCAGATGGTGATAAATGATGGAGATACCCTGACCGATATCGATCATGACGGTTCTTCCGCCGGTACCGAAGTCTCCGACATAGAGTACGGTTCCCGACGCTGCCGCTACGACAGGGTCATACATATTTGCCGCAATATCGATACCCTTATGATCCTTGGATGCTCCCGGAATACCGATATCGCCACGCCAGCCGTAATCGGAAGTGATCCGGGTGTTGGACGGCTGCGGCCATACAAAAGTGCCTCCGTCATACGGTACAAAATCATGAACGATCGGGTCTCTGGAGATATTGGTTGCCGTACCGGAACCATTGGTTGCAGCTCTGGTAGCTGCCGCTCTTGCCTCAGCCTCCAGACGTGCGATCTCATTCGCTTCCTGCTGACGCAGAACCTCAAGTCTTGTCAGATCCTGCTGCTGGGAATCGATCTCGGACTGGTAAGCCAGGATCTGCTTCTCCTTCTCATCGGAGAGCATCACGATGGCTTCCTGCTGATCCTGATAATATGCCTGAAGCGCACCGTAATCTTCGGTCATGGACTTCAGCATCTTCATCCTGTTGGCAACCTTCTGCCGTGCGGTCTGATACCGGAGCAGAAGTATGGAGTCATAAAGGCTCACTTGTTGTACATATTCGGTCTTATTCAGAATGTCCGAGAAATTCGCAGCGTGAAGCACCGCATCCAGGAAGGAATAATTTCCGTTCTCATAAGAGTTCTGGATATGCTCCTTCAGTTTCTGGTACTGTGCCTGCACGTCCTGCTCCGCAAACTCCAGCTCATATTCCATCTGGGCAAGGGTGGCATCGATCTTCCTCTGCTCCTCTTCCATCTGGTCCATCTGTCCCTGCAGTGTGATGATCTCCTCATCCATCATCTGCAGATCCTCGATGAAGGAATTCTGATTCCTCTTCATGGAGTTCAGAAGGGTTCTTACCTGCTGTGTTGCCTGCACATTTTCGGAGTATTTCAGGCGAAGTGCTGCGATCTGGGCAGAATTGTAATACAGATTGACATCTATCGGCGTCTGATCTGCAGCCTCTGTCGATGTTTCGGAGGAGGATTCACTACCGGACTCCGTGGTTTCTTCGGTTCCGGATTCCGTTGGTGCCTCCGTCGGCTTCTCGGTCCCTGACTCCGTAGGTGTCTCCGTCGGATTCTCGGTCCTTGCCTCCGTGGGTTCCTCCGTCGGCGTCTCTGTCAGCTCTTCCGTTGCTTCTGTAGTAGGATCATCTCCCGGGACTGCGGGTCCCTGCTCTGAGGTGCCCGTTTCAGGAGTATCCGAAGGAGCCGGATCCGCATATACGGTGACTCCGGTAAAGCATGCGATCAGAAGCATGGAAGTAAAAATGCGTATTCTCTTCTTCATCGAATCTCCTTCCTTTCCGAAGGATTACACCTTCAAATGTTTTCTGGTGGTAAGCCAGCTTCCGATGAAACCGATACCGATACCGATGCCCAGAGACATCGGGAGCAGAACCTTGAAAAGATCACCTGCCGGTACAAACTCGAAGATGGATTTCAGCACCGTGAAGCGTCCAACCACGTAATTGATCACGGCGTCATACATGTAATACAGGATGACAACCGGGATCGCGGAACCGATCAGTCCGATCAGCACACCTTCGACTATGAAGGGGGCACGGACAAATGCGTTCGTGGCACCGATCAGCTTCATGATACGGATCTCTTCCTTCCGGACCGTGATACCGATGGTGATGGTATTACTGATCAGGAAGATGGATACCAGGAACAGGATTACAATGATTCCTACGGATGCATAGCCGACGAACTTGTTCAGTGCGGCCACGTTATTCGCGGTATATTCGGAACTCTTTACCTTCCGGACACCCTTGATGGTGCTGACAAACTGTACAAAATCCGCCTGATAGCTGACATCCTTCAGCGTAATGGTAAAGGATGCGGAATTCGCCAGCGGGTTGTCCTCGCCGAAGGTTTCTCTGGCCGCTTCCGGATCATCGTAGTTGGCCTCGGAGAATTGTCTCCATGCTTCTTCTGCGGAAATGTAGTCCAATGTTGCAACTTCATCCCGCGTACGGATCTGTTCGCGGATCATGTCCACCTGATCACTTGTGATCCCCGCATCAAAGAAGACGGAGATGGAGATGTTGCCTTCAATGTTCTTGATGGCGCTCCGGAAATTCACGATGACCCCATACAGTACTCCGAAGAGGAACAGGCAGGCCACGATGGTACCGATGGATGCCAGGGAGAACAGAAGATTTCTTCTGATATTCTTGACACCCTGACGGAAGGTATAACCGATCGAATTAATCCTCATCGATGTAACCTCCCTTCTCAACGTCGCTGATGATCACGCCCTTCTTCAGCATGATGACACGCTTCTTCATGGCGTTGACGATCTCCTTGTTATGGGTTACCACCACAACCGTGGTGCCCTTTGCGTTGATATCCTCGAGAAGGTTCATTACTTCCCATGTGTTCTTGGAATCCAGGTTACCGGTAGGCTCATCCGCCAGGATGATATCCGGCTTGTTCACCAGCGCTCTGGCCAGTGCCACACGCTGCTGCTCACCACCGGACAGCTGCCGGGGGTAGGATTTATACTTGTCCGCCAGGCCGACCATGGTCAGCATGGCAGGTACCTGACGACGGATGTAACGCGCCGGCGTCTCGATAACACGCTGCGCGAAAGCTACATTTTCATACACCGTACGATCCTTGATTAGACGGAAATTCTGGAATACGAAGCCAAGTTTCCGGCGGACCTTCGGGATCTGCCTTTTCTTCAGCTTGTTGTAGTTGAAGCCTGCCACCTCGATCTTCCCCTTGGTGGGGATCAGTTCGCGGACCAGCAGTTCCAAAAGTGTGGTCTTCCCCGAACCGGAGCTTCCTACGATAAAGACGAATTCGCCCTTCTCGATATGAAGGCTGATATCCTTCAAAGCCACGGTTCCGGTCGGATACTTCATAGTGACATTTTCAAGTGTGATCATATCAAAGTCCTTCCGTTTTTGTATCATTTCAGCTTCAGCTCCGTCGTGGAAACTCCGGGGAGAATCCTCCGGCTTTGCATCTGCCGCTCCGGCGGCCGGATGCCGCCTGTAATATATACGGATGGTACGCCCGGTTTTACTGATTAAAACTCAAGCGTTTCCATATATTTCATATATTTTACGACCATCAGCGCGATCTTGAAGGTGATGGCATCTTCGAAGACACGCAGATCCAGCCCGGTTGCCTTCTGGATCTTATCCAGACGGTACACCAGTGTATTCCGGTGGATATAGAGCTGGCGGGAGGTCTCGGACACATTCAGGCTGTTCTCGAAGAACTTGTTGATGGTCACCAGTGTCTCGTCGTCGAACTCATCCGGCGATTTGCCGTCGAAGATCTCCTTGATGAACATCCGGCAGAGCGGGATCGGCAGCTGATAGATCAGGCGGCCGATGCCCAGGTTGTTGTAAGCAATGATATTCTTGTCGCTGTAGAAGATCTTGCCTACATCCAGAGCCATCTTCGCTTCCTTGTAGGAGCGGGACACTTCCTTGATCTCGTTCACGGTGGTACCGAATGCCACATGTACGCTGGACATGGCTTCGGTGTTCAGCATATCCACGATGGTCTTCGCGATCCGTGACAGTTCCTCGTAGTTCTCCGTCGGCTTTACTTCCTTCACCAGGATGATATTCTTCTCATCCACAGCAGTGATGAAGTCCTTCGTCTTGGTGGCGAAGAGATTCCGTACGGTCTCCAGTGCGTTGTTATCCTTCTCGGTCTTGGTCTCAATGATGAATACCACGCGCTTCACATCCGTATCGATGTGCAGCTTCTTCGCGCGGTTATAGATATCCACAAGAAGCAGGTTGTCCAGCAGCAGGTTCTTGATGAAGTTGTCCTTATCGAACCGCTCCTTATATGCTACCAGAAGATTCTGAACGTGAAATGCAGCCATCTTCCCGACCATGAAGGTGTTGTCATCTTCACCCTTTGCCATGATCACGTACTCCAGCTGCTTGTCGTCCTTCACCTTGAAGAACTGGCAGCCGAGCATGGACTGGCTCTCCGCCGGGGACTCAGCGAAGCCCGCAACCGCGTCATCGTACCCATCCACGGGACCCTCAATTGTTTTCGCGAGTACTCTTCCTTCCACATCCATAACCACAAGATCCACCTTTGTTATGGTACGGATCCCTTCTATGGTGTCCTGCAGAATCTGATTCGAAATCATGTGCCTTCTCCTTTTCTTCGTAATCCAAGTGGATCACCGTAACCTCCACACTATCCGTAATATTTTAGCAGAATTCGAGACAAAAAAAAAGAGGAAATACGGGATTTTCCCGTATTTCCTCAAAAACTTCATATATTGTACACTATTCACTATCCCTCACGCGTCGACCTCGCCACATCCGCACTTCGTGCGTATGCCGCCGCTTCGCGGCTTACCGGCTCGGCGATACGTGAGGCCCCTGCTTCGCAGGTTGAGCACATAAAAACAGGCGGCCTTGCATGCAAGCATGCGGCCGCCTGTTTTTATGTGCTCACCGTGAATAGTGGCTTTTGTCGCGTCAGTTTGCGATGATCTGCTCTGTCTCCTTGTCGAAGATGTGGATCTTGGACAGGTCGAATGCGAACTGTACAGTGTCGCCCGGACGAGCGGTTGTACGAGCATTAACTCGAGCTGTAATATCGAACTGGTCGATGGAGAAGTACAGATATACTTCAGCACCAAGCATTTCGTAGATATTGATACGAGCGTCGATTACGGACTCCGGAGAGGACTCGATGAACAGCTGCTCATCATGGATATCCTCAGGACGGATACCAAGTACAACGTCCTTATCAATGAATCCGCCTGCGATCAGCTTGTTAGCCTTAGCTTCCGGAACCTTGATGGAGTGAGAACCGAACATCAGAAGTACATCTGCGCCGGACTTAACAACCTTGCAATCGATG
>JAFRWY010000093.1 GCA_017437905.1 Eubacterium sp. | reverse complement strand
TACATCGTTAACAAGTGTTACAATCCCTGATTCCGTAACGTATCTGGGTAATCATGCATTCGCTGATATTT
Organism: Eubacterium sp.; assembly: GCA_017437905.1. GTDB lineage: Bacteria > Bacillota > Clostridia > Lachnospirales > Lachnospiraceae > Eubacterium_Q. Next base: position 2,761 of record JAFRWY010000093.1, on the reverse strand, counting down.
CAGAATTGAAGACCGTAACTTTGTCTACCTCCATTACTGAAATACCTTTCGGCCTCTTCGTATTCGATCGCAGTCTGGAAAGCGTTCATATTCCTGATGGTGTTGCAACAATCAGACAGAACGCTTTTTCGTTCTGCAACGTGCTCTCCTCCATTGAATTGCCTGATACTATAACGTTGATTGAAACAAGTTCTTTCAACGGGTCTGAGGAGTTGAAGGAAGTACATTATGCTGGAACACAAGAACAAGCGGATGCCATTAGTATAGGCACAAATAATGGTCCATTATCCGCTGCCACATGGTTCTGCAAACCGGATATTAGCAAAATGAACGTACTTAAACTTCCTGCCGATTTAACAAGAATCGAACCTAATGCTTTCGAAGGTGTATCCTGTGAAGCCGTTATTATTCCAGAAAAATGCACATCAATTGGATCTAAAGCCTTCGCCAATTGTCACAATTTGATTTATATTGTTATTCCATCATCGACAGATGTTGCAAATGATGTGTTTGATGGTTGTCCAGAGAATCTCAGGATTGATCGAGAATAAAAAAATCACATTCCACTTCCGGTTTTCTTATTGTCCCGCCGATACCTGTAAAACAGGTAATAACTCCAATTTAGTATACTTTTCAGCCGGGGACACAGCCTTCCTGTAAAGTATATCGTGACAAAAAAATGCCGTCAAGATTCTTATCCGGGCGTGTTTTCTTTGTGGAGCGGGCAGCGGAGCAGCAGGTCGGCAGCGAAAAGCTTCTCTTTGCTTTTGGACATGGACTTTGCGTGGTATAATCTCCGTCGAACACTGAATTCCGGAGGGATGAGGTTGAATCATGCAGAATGGGAGCACCTTACAAGCGCGGAAAAGAAGCAGGAACTGTATAAGAAGACGGTATACCGCTATCTCGGCAAACGATTCTCAAGGAGCGCTTCATGACAATCAGAGATCAAATATTCAATTTTGTTAAGAAGAAATACAAAGCCAGCCCTGAATACCTCTGGTGGCGCTATCTGGACTATGCCATATTCCGGCATGCGGACAATCAGAAGTGGTTTGGCCTTGTGATGGATCTGAAACGTAAGAATCTCGGTCTGGACGGAGAGGAGATTGTAGACGTTCTCAATGTCAAATTCTCCGATCCGCTGCTTGCTGATCTTCTGATCCAGCAGCCAGCATACTTCAGGGGGTATCACATCAGCAGGGGGAACTGGGTGTCCATCCTGCTGGACGGAACGGTCCCTTTTGATGACATCTGCAAATGGCTGGATGAGAGCTATATGGCTACCGCCTCGAAGGAGAAGAAACAGAAGCTTCGCCCGCCTAAGGAATCCCGACTCGCTTTCAGCGATTATCATGGCATTCCGATAAACCCGAAGAGAATGCGCTGCATCGTGGCCGCCGGCATTATCCCTGAAAAGGTCGGTGATCCAGGCGATCGCTCGCCTGCGCTGTAAGAAGGTTTATTTCCTTCTCGAAGAATGCCTTTTTCATCACTGCATATTCCCTGTCACTGCAGACCTTCCTGCACTGCGGTTCAAAGGATCCGGTCACTTCAAAGCATTCTCTGATATTGTCACAGGGATACTCCTGACAGGATGAACACGCTTTGATCCCTTTTTCTTCACAGCATTTTACAATATGATACCGGCACCAGTTCTCCGGTTTGCATCCGGTACAGGATATTTCTTCATTGGAAACGACATGATCCCTGTATCCGATCTTCATCCACAGCTCGGCAGTCCGGTGTAATTCCTCTTCAGATTTCTCATAAGGATGTGCCGTATATCTCGGACAGGCCGAGCAATCGTTTCCGCATGCAGCAAGTATTTTATCCATGCTTGTTCTCCCTTGATCCGGGACAGTTTTATTCCGACATAATCGCCCTGACGGCACCGGGCAGTAAATCCTGACCTTTCCCCCGGCCCGGGGCCTCACCGGATCCGCGCAATCTCCGGGTTCGTGAATTCCTTTTCGCCGGTCACTTCCCGGATCACCTGGATTCCCTCGGGGAAGGTGATCTGCTCCTGTCCCTGATACAGCTCGATATCCATCAGAGCCCGGTCCTTCCACTCGGGGTAAAGATCGATATTATAATACAGCCCGTTCTCGCTCAGACAGAACCGCTGCTTCCTGATGGGGCGGAAGTCCGGGTCCGCCTGCATCAGCAGCTCCAGATACTCATTCTGGGTCAGGCGCTCTTCCTTTTCAATCCGCTTCCCGTTCTCCGTGATCTGCTTCCTTGTCTTAAAATAGACATAGTTCCCGTTCCTGCCCCGCTGGCGGATGCGGATCATCTCGCCCGGTATTTCGCTCTTCAGATAGGCCTGCAGAATGTCCACCGTCTCGCAGTTCGGACGGCGGATCAGATCCTGCACATCCGGGTACCGGATCAGATATTTCCGCTTCGTCTCCAGGGGCCTCGGCTCGCCCAGAAACGCCGAAATCTCGGTAATCAGGGCCATCATCTTCGCGTTGAAATCGTATCGGTTGTCGATGATCCGCAGATAGGGATGCCCCGTCCAAGAGGCGATGAGCCCATCATCCACGCGGATGGCCTCCTCCACGGTTTCATACCGGGCCGCGTTGTTGGCCAGGGTATAGAATTCCTCCGCACCCTTGGCCGCGGTCACCAGGTGAAAGACCGCGTCGTAATGGTCCCGCAGGTCGATCTCGTTGGTGTGCAGCTGGTCAAGCACATACCGGAATTCCTCGTCGTTCATATAGGCCCGGTTGTCCAGTGCCCCCCGGTCGCAGACGAT
>JAFRWY010000092.1 GCA_017437905.1 Eubacterium sp. | reverse complement strand
GCTGACATGGACGATCCCTATGTAACCTACCATAATGAATATATCGAGTCCGAATGGTGGGCCTTAAAGAAGATCTGGGACATGGGTCTTCTGTATAAGGGCTTCAAGGTTGTGCCCTACTGCCCGCGCTGCGGAACCCCGCTTTCCTCTCATGAGGTGGCTCAGGGGTATAAGTCCGTAAAGGAACGTTCCGCCATCGTCCGCTTCAAGGCGAAGGTGGCTGAGGGAGAAGAGCAGTACTATTTCCTGGCATGGACCACCACGCCCTGGACCCTGCCCTCCAACCTGGCACTCTGCGTGAACCCCTCCGAGACCTATGTGAAGGTGAAGGCCTGCGACGGTTACACCTATATCATGGCAAAGGCACTGCTGGATCAGGTGATCGGCAGTCTGCTGGAGGAGAAGGACGGAGAGGGAAATGCGAAGTTTGCAGCCCTTGAAAACGGCAAGGCATACGAGATCCTGGAGGAGTATGTGGGAACCGATCTGGAGGGAAGAGAGTATGAGTCCCTCTGGTCCGCTGCAGCCGAGAAGGCAGAGAAGCAGCATAAGAAAGCACATTTCATCGTAGCGGATGACTACGTAACCATGACCGATGGTACCGGTATCGTACATATCGCACCGGCCTTCGGTGAGGACGACGGACGTGTGGGCCGGAAATATGATCTGCCCTTCGTACAGTTCGTGGAGGCGGACGGTACCATGTCCATGGAGACCCCCTTCGGCGGGCTCTTCGTAAAGGATGCGGATCCGAAGGTCCTGGTGGATCTGGAAAGCCGCGGACTGCTCTTTGCAGCACCTAAATTCGAGCATGATTATCCCTTCTGCTGGAGATGCGACACACCGCTCATTTACTATGCCCGGGAGTCCTGGTTCATCAAGATGACCGAGGTCAGCGACCGCATGGTGGCAAATAACAACACCGTAAACTGGATCCCCGAAGGTATCGGCAAGGGACGTTTCGGCGAGTGGCTGAAGAATGTTCAGGACTGGGGTCTTTCCCGTGACCGTTACTGGGGTACTCCTCTCAATATCTGGGAGTGTAAGGATTGCGGCAGGCGTGAGTCCGTGGGAAGCATCGCAGAGCTTTGCGAAAAGGGAACCCTGGAGGATGGAAGTGCCGTTCCCGCAGATATCGAGCTGCACAGGCCCTATGTGGACGGCGTGGTGCTCACCTGCCCGAACTGCGGTAAGAAAATGTACCGTGTACCGGAGGTGATCGACTGCTGGTTCGACAGCGGCGCCATGCCCTTCGCCCAGTGGCATTATCCGTTTGAAAATGAAGACATCTTCAAGGAGAATTTCCCGGCAGACTTCATCAGCGAGGCCGTGGATCAGACCCGTGGATGGTTCTACAGTCTGATGGCCATTTCCACCCTGCTCTTTGATCAGGCACCTTACAAGAACGTTATCGTTCTCGGCCACGTGCAGGATAAGGACGGCCAGAAGATGAGCAAGTCCAAGGGAAATGCCGTGGATCCCATGGAGGCGCTGGAGAAATACGGTGCCGATGCGATCCGCTGGTATTTCTATACCAACTCCGCACCCTGGCTGCCCAACCGTTTCCACGAGAAGGCAGTGACCGAGGGACAGAGCAAGTTCATGGGTACCCTGTGGAATACCTATGCGTTCTATGTGCTTTACGCAGAGATCGATCAGTTCAATCCGCTGGAGCATGAGTTGGACATGGAGAGCCTGTCCGTTATGGACCGCTGGCTGCTGTCCAAGCTGAACTCCGCAGTAAAGACATTTGACGAGAATCTTTCGAATTACCGTATCCCGGAGGCTGCAAAGGCTCTGGCGGAATTCGTGGATGATATGAGTAACTGGTATGTACGCCGCTGCCGTGAGCGTTACTGGGTAAAGGGCATGCCCCAGGATAAGGTGAATGCCTACATGACCCTCTACACCGCGCTGGTGACCGTCAGCCAGGCAGCTGCGCCCATGGTTCCCTTCATTACGGAGAACATTTACCAGAATCTGGTGCGGAACATCGATTCCGATGCACCGGTCAGCATCCACCTCTGCGAGTTCCCGGAGGTTCAGGAGGAGCTGATCGATACCGAGCTGGAGCAGGCCATGGATGAGGTTCTGAAGACCGTAGTCTTCGGCCGTGCAGCAAGAAATACCGCAAATGTGAAGAACCGCCAGCCGCTGGCTGCCATGTATGTAAAGGCTGCAGAAGCACTGGATGACTTCTATATCGACATCATCAAGGATGAGCTGAATGTAAAGTCCGTGGAGTTCCGTGAGGATGTGTCCGGCTTTACCTCCTACAGCTTCAAGCCGCAGCTGAAGACCGTGGGTCCCAAGTACGGCAAGCTGCTGGGCGGCATCCGCACCTACCTTGCAGAGGTGGACGGAACAAAGGCCATGGCAGAACTGAAGGAGACCGGCGCGATCCGTTTCGAAGTGAACGGAGAACCCGTGGAGCTGGCAGAGGAGGACCTGCTGATCGAGACTGCACAGAGTGCGGACTATGTCAGCGAGGGCGACAATGCGGTTACCGTGGTTCTGGATGTACGCCTCACGCCGGAGCTGATCGAGGAAGGCTTCGTCCGGGAAGTGATCTCCAAGGTACAGACCATGCGGAAGGAAGCGGATTTCGAAGTGACCGACCGGATTACCCTGTATATCTCCGGAAATGACAAGCTGGCGGAGATCGTACAGAAGAATGAAGAGCAGCTGAAGGGTGCTGTCCTTGCCACCGGCATCGTCTTCGATGCACCGGCGGAGGGTGCCTTCGCAAAAGAGTGGGACATCAACAAGGAGCACGTGCTGCTGGGTGTGGCACGGTAACCTGTCATCCTGAACCCCGAAGGGGTGAAGGATCTCTGAAGATTCTTCGTGATGCTCAGAATGACATGAATATGCTTTACAACTCCGTCATCTCCGGAGCAGGAACCGGGAGCGGAGTGTAATAGATAACGGCAGAAATGTCGTCGGGTCCCCCGGGATATATGCAACGGGGTATCCGGAACAGTTCCGACCGGGCATGATCTGCAAAGCAGAGCATGTACCTGCATAGCCGTGACAGCGGCTGTGCCATAAGCACATCGGTTCGGTACAGCACCGTAAGGAGGTGCGAAGCCGGAGCGGTTGCGTCTATATAGTAAGGAGGAAGTGAGTATGAAGAAAGTCGCAGCATTTGACAAAGAGGGCTTCAAGAAGGAAGTCGAGAAGAACCTGAAGACTCTCTACCGGAAGAGCCTTGATGAGGCTACGCCCCAGATGATCTTCCAGGCAGTCAGCTACGCAGTTAAGGATGATATCATTGAGCGCTGGATCGCAACCCACAAGGTTTACAAGGATCAGAAGGTAAAGAAGGTTTACTATCTGTCCATGGAGTTCCTGATGGGCCGTGCACTGGGCAACAACCTGCTGAACCTCGGTTACTACAATGACATCAAGGAAGCTCTGGATGAGATGGGTCTGGATATCAACTTTGTTGAGGATCAGGAGCGTGATCCTGCCCTTGGTAACGGCGGTCTCGGCCGTCTGGCAGCCTGCTTCCTGGAGTCCCTTTCCACACTGGGTTATCCGGCATATGGCTGTGGTATCCGTTATCGTTACGGTATGTTCCGTCAGGCCATCAAGGACGGCTATCAGATCGAGGAGCCGGACGACTGGCTTAAGAACGGTTACCCCTTCGAGGTTAAGCGTGCAGAGTATGCCGTAGAGGTTAAGTTCGGCGGTTATGTACGTGTGGAGAACCGGAACGGACGCAATCATTTCATTCAGGAAGGCTATCAGTCCGTTCGTGCCGTACCCTACGACCTTCCGGTCATCGGCTATGGCAACAATGTAGTAAATACCCTTCGTATCTGGGATGCAGAGGCGATCCAGGAGTTCAACCTGAATTCCTTCGATAAGGGCGAGTACCAGAAGGCTGTGGAGCAGTCCAACCTGGCACGTACCATCGTAGAGGTCCTGTACCCGAACGACAATCACATCTCCGGTAAGGAGCTGCGTCTGAAGCAGCAGTACTTCTTCATTTCCGCATCGCTGCAGCGTGCGATCATGAAGTTCAAGGAGAGCGACGAGAACCTGAAGGATCTGCCGGATCGTGTAACCTTCCAGCTGAACGATACGCACCCCACCATCGCGGTAGCCGAGCTGATGCGTATCCTCATGGATGAAGAAGGTCTGGAGTGGGACGAGGCATGGGATATCACCACCCACTGCTGCGCATACACCAACCACACCATCATGTCCGAAGCACTTGAGAAATGGCCCATCGAGCTGTTCTCCCGTTTGCTTCCCCGTGTATATCAGATCGTTGAGGAGATCAACCGCCGCTTCGTTCTGAAGATCCAGGAAATGTATCCGGGCAACCAGGATAAGGTTCGCAAGATGGCGATCCTGTACGACGGACAGGTTAAGATGGCTCATCTGGCCATCGCGGGTTCCTTCTCCGTTAACGGTGTAGCCCAGCTGCATACCGAGATCCTGAAGAAGCGTGAGCTGAAGGATTTCTATGAAATGCGTCCGGAGCAGTTCAACAACAAGACCAACGGTATCACACAGCGCCGGTTCCTGGCACATGCGAACCCGCTGCTGGCAACCTGGCTGAATGAGAAGATCGGCGACGAGTGGATCACGGACCTTTCCAAGATCCATAAGCTGGCAACCTTCGTGGATGATCCGAAGTATCAGCAGGAATTCATGAACATCAAGTTCCAGAACAAGCTGCGTCTGGCTGAGTATATCAAGGAGAATAACGGTATCGAGGTAGATCCTCACTCCATCTTCGATGTACAGATCAAGCGTCTGCATGAGTATAAGCGTCAGCTGCTGAACATCCTGCACGTAATGCATCTGTACAACGAGCTGAAGGAAAATCCGGGCTTCGATATGTATCCGAGAACCTTTATCTTCGGTGCAAAGGCAGCGGCAGGCTACAAGCGTGCGAAGCTGACCATCAAGCTGATCAATTCCGTAGCGGACGTGATCAACAACGATGCATCCATCAACGGCAAGATCAAGGTTGTATTCATCGAGGATTACTGCGTATCCAACGCTGAGATCCTTGTAGCGGCTGCAGATGTATCCGAGCAGATCTCCACCGCATCACGTGAGGCTTCCGGTACCGGTAACATGAAGTTCATGCTGAACGGTGCTCCGACTCTGGGAACCATGGACGGTGCAAATGTGGAGATCGTGGAGGAAGTCGGTGCAGAGAACGCATTTATCTTCGGTCTGTCCGCAGATGAGGTTATGCGTTATGAGCGCGAGGGCGGCTACAATCCGTGGGATATCTTCAACAGCAACCAGAACGTACGCCGCGTACTGACACAGCTGATCAACGGTACCTACAGTGAGGATACCGAGCTGTTCCGGGATCTGTACGATTCCCTGACGAAGGAAGATGTATACTTCATCCTGAAGGATTTCGATTCCTACGCAGAGGCACAGAGCCGTGTGGACAAGGCATACCGCGACGAGAAGGGCTGGGCTCGTATGGCCATGATGAATACGGCCTGCGCAGGCAAGTTCTCCTCCGACCGTACCATCGAGGAGTATGTCCGCGATATCTGGCATCTGAAGAAGGTGACCGTAACTCTTGACGCTCCCGCAAAGAAGAGCGCAAAGAAAACTGCGAAATAAGACGTGAGGAACATCGGGGACGGTTCCGGGAAACCGGAATCGTCCCCTTTATTTCACTAAAATGATAACCCGCAAAAAAGGCATCATCCGGTTACGCCGGATGTGTGCCGTGGGGCAGGCAGGGGGACCTTCGCCTGCACGATAATTACGTTCCATGGGAACGGATGCAATCATACGGGAGAACAGAAACGATGATCTATGAAAAACTGGTCAGTATCATGACCGAACGGCTCGCCATTTCACCGCAGGATGTCACACCGGATACACTCTTTAAGGATGATCTGGCAGTGGATTCCCTGGATCTGTATGATCTGGTGATGGCGCTGGAGGAAGAGTTCAATGTGGAGATTCCGGCAGAACGGATGAATGATGTGGAGCAGGTCTCCGACGTGATCCGTGTACTGAAGGAACTGGGAGTCGAAGACTGACGCGCTGCTACGAGCCATGCAGTCCCGAAGGACACGGAGTGTCGGTCGGGAGGCGTGGCGGAAAGGATGATACCATGTACTCATTTACGGAGAGAGTCCGCTACACGGAGCTGGATGAGAACAGAAATCTGTCGCTTTCATCCATTATCAATTTCATGCAGGACTGCTGTATCTATGAGGCGGAGGACGGAGGCGTCGGCATCGACTGGCTGAAGGAACACCGTACCGCATGGATGCTGATCAGCTGGCAGGTGAAGATCCTGCGCCGGCCGGTCTTCTGCGAGCATGTGAAGATCACCACATGGGCTACCGGATTCCGGCATTTCCTGGGAACACGGAACTTCACCATTAAAAATGCGGAGACGGATGAGCTGCTGATCTATGCATACTCGGAGTGGGCGTATGTAAATGTGGACAGGCAGATGCCGGAACGTACCGTGCCCGAAAAGGAAGTGGAGGTGTACGGAACCATGCCGCCGCTGGATTTTCCCTTTGAGAAGGGCAGGCTTTCGGCACCGGAGAATCTCCGGCCCCTTCCGCCCATCACCGTGACGGCGATGAACATAGATACGAATCATCATGTGAATAACGGACAGTACGTGGCGCTGGCATGCTCGGTCCTTCCCGAAGGAACCGGCTGGGTTACGGATTTCCACTGCGATGTCCGGAAGCAGTCCGTACTGGGAGATATCCTCTTCCCGTATATCGGCGAGGAAGACGGGGCGGTATATGTGGTCCTGAATGACCCTGAGGGTACGCCGAAGCTGATCGGACGGTTCGCATAGGAGTGTAAAGGCTGGTATGAGATACTGTATAATCTGCGGAAATCAAATAGATGCGGACGCTTCCCTGTGTCCGGCCTGCGGTGCATCCCAGGAGACCGAGCTTCCGCGGTACGGCGGGGGCGGAAAGCAGAATGTCCTGCAGCCGATACAGCATGACCGTCTGCCTTCGACGGATGAAGACGGGAAGCCCGATCATGCCCCCGGGGTGCTGTACGGAACCATGCAGCCCCAGTTCGGTATGCCCCTCTATCAGCAGCAAAGGCTGGAGCAGGAGCAGAAGAAGACGAAACAAAGGGAGATGTATGGGACGGAGAAGGACCGGGGACCGGTGGCGGTTCCGGATGAGAATATCTCACGGAAAAAGAGCAGACTCCTGATCACCCTGGCGGCTGCGGCAGCCGGGATCCTTCTGGTCAGTGTGTATTTCCTGATCCTGGTCCTTACAAGAAATTCCTTCCTTTCCGACACGGAGAAGCTGGGGGCAGGGATCCCGGTCTACGGTTATACGATCAACGGGAACAATTACGGTGAACTGAAGCTTGTGGAAATGAAGAAAAAACAGGCGGAGGGGCTTTTTACCTTTGAAGCGCTGTATGATGTGACCATGGCGGACGATCGGCTGGAGCACCGTCTCACCATGGAAGTAAAGGGAGAGAACACATTTCCCTTCGGCTGGAAGGTGACCTCTGTGGAGTGGTCGGAGAAGACCCAGGGAACGGTCACCGTCAATATCACCGGCCTTCGCACCCTGGTGCAGGAGGAGGTGGAGAAGGGGGTTCCCTCCCACAAGGTGGAGAATCTGGCCATCTGGGTGAAGAATCCGGGGGCCTCCAACGCATTTGAAGGGGACTGTGTGATCGCCAATCAGAGGGGTGCCTGCTATACGGTCCAGGGGTCCTACAGTTATTCGGGGGCTCTCACGCCTTCGGTATCCTTCGACCGCGGGGTCCGGGACTATGTGCTGACGATCAGCCAGAGGAAGGAGGATACTTTTTCCGTCAGCTACGGTGTGGATGCGGCACAGGTGCTGGAACCGGTATTTATCCTGAATACACAGGACGAGGAGGTGCGGCTGCGGATCAGTCAGGTTTCCGGCACGAAGGTTCAGGTGGATGCATTCCGGATCCTTAAGAACGGAAGCGGATCGGGCAGCGGGATTGTCCGGGCCACGGGAGAGGCGTACCTTTCCTGGAATGTGGAATACGATCCCCTGACCGAGAATCCCCTGGCAGCGGAGCGGGTGGGAGGAACAACGTATCTGTTTGACCCCTCTCATGAATTTGAGATCATCCTCGCACCGGATTTTGTAGAGGTGATCTGTGACGGACAGCTGATGCGGGAGGAGAGAGGTGTTCCCCTGGAACCGGAGGGCTGGACGGATCCCACGGAAGAATTGGACGGTCTGGAGACAACGGAGGCATAGACGATATGCAGGATTCGGGATTTGATATAAAGGCGCTCGCAGGACTGTCCACGCAGGAAGCGGAGAGAAGGACGCGGGCCGGAAAGGCCAACGTGCTTCCGGACCACTCCTCCCAGAGCGTGTCTTCGATCATTTGTAAAAATGTATTTACCTATTTCAACGGGATCTTCTTCCTGCTGGCCCTGCTGGTGATCCTGGTGGGGGCGTACCGGAATCTCACCTTCCTGCCGGTGGTCATCGCCAACATGGTGATCGGTATCGTGCAGCAGCTCCGGGCGAAGAAGGTGCTGGATGCCCTGTCCCTTCTGGATGTGACGGAGTATAAGGCAATCCGTGACGGGCAGCAGGTGACGCCGGCCATGGAACGTCTCGTGGAGGGGGACCTGATCCTTCTTACCTCCGGACAGCAGATCCCCGCGGATGCGGAGGTGGTGGAAGGCAGGATCTCCGCAAATGAAGCGCTTCTCACGGGGGAGGCGGATGAGATCGAGAAGGAAGCCGGGAGTGAACTGATGTCCGGCAGTTTTGTTGTGTCGGGAACCTGTGTGGCGCGGCTGACACGGGTGGGCGCCGAATCCTATGCGGCGAAACTGACCGCAAAGGCCAAGGAAGTAAAGAATAAGAAGTCGGAAATGATCCGGGATATCGAGCTGATCATCCTGATCGCGGGAATCGTGATCATTCCGGTGGGTGCAGCCATGGTTTACAACTCCTGTGTTGTGAACGGGCGCAGCATCCAGGACGGCGTGGTAGGCATGGACGGTGCCGTGGTGGGTATGATCCCCGAGGGACTCTACCTGCTGCTGACGGTAGCCCTGACCATGAGCGCGGCCCGTCTTGCCCGGAAGAAGGTGCTGCTGCATGATATGAAGAGCATCGAAACCCTGGCAAGGGTGGACGTACTCTGTGTGGATAAGACCGGAACCATCACCAGCGAGGTGATGACGGTGACGGGCATCTTTCAGCCTGCGGGCGCGGATGAAGGCCGGGCGAAGGAGGCGGAGTCTCTGCTGATCCGCTATGCGCATACCGTACCGGATACGAATATTACCATGGAAGCGATCCGGAAGCATTATCCGGGGGGTGAGAAGCTGGAGGCATCGGAGATTACGCCCTTCTCCTCCAAACTCAAATACTCCGAGATCCGTACCCCGGAGGGCGTGTACCGTTTCGGTGCGCCGGAATTCCTGCTGTCCAGGGAAAAACTGGAGGAAAACCGGGAACGGATCGAAGCCTATACAGGAAAGGGCCAGCGTGTGCTGGCGCTGGTGGGACCTGCTGCCGGTGCCGCAACAGAAGAAGACGGTACCTTTGATCCGATCCTTTTTATCAGTCTGGCAAATGAGATCCGTGAGACTGCGCCGGAGACCTTCTCTTATTTTGCAGAGCAGGGAGTTGCGGTGAAGGTCATTTCCGGTGACAATCCGCTGACGGTGTCCCGCGTGGCCATGGCGGCGAAGATCGAGAACGCGGATCAGTATGTGGATGCGGCAACGCTGGAGACGGAAGAGCAGTACCTGGAAGCGGTGAAGAAATATACGGTCTTCGGGCGCGTAAAGCCGGAGCAGAAGAAGAGTCTGATCTGTGCCATTAAGGCCAACGGACAGCGGGTGGCCATGACCGGAGACGGCGTAAATGATATCCTGGCCATGAAGGAGGCGGACTGCTCCATCGCCATGGGCGGCGGAAGCGATGCGGCCCGTCAGGCAGCACAGGTGGTGCTGATGGATTCCGACTTCTCGCACATGATGCAGATCGTGACCGAGGGTCGCCGGATCATCAACAACATGACCCGGTCCGGCATCCTGTTCCTGTATAAGAACATTTTCTCCCTGCTGACAGCGCTGCTGACCATCGTGCTGTCCTACCAGTATCCCATGCGGCCCACCCAGATCTCCCTGATCTCCGGATTCAATATCGGTCTGCCGGGCTTTCTGCTGGCCATGGAGAATAACACGAGACGGCAGCACGGACGGCTGCTGACACGCACCATCCGGGGGGCGGCACCGGCGGCGATCCTTTCATTTGTACTGGTTTCCTTGCTGATGATCTTCGGACGGGAGCTGGGACTTACGGAGGATGAGACCGGTGTGGCGGCAACCTATATGCTGTCCGCGATCTGTTTCATGCTGCTGGCACAGCTGATCAAGCCTCTGAACAAGTACAGGATCATCGTCTTCCTGCTCTGTGTTGCGGCCATGATCCTGGGCATCTTTGCACTTTGGAACGTGTTCATCCTGGCGAAGGTTTCCACGAAGGGCGGTCTGCTGGCAGTGGGACTGGCTGCTGGGGTAGCGATCCTGGCGGAGATGATGTTTCTTATCCTGCGATACCGCGGAAAAGACACGAAACCTACGAATGTGTAAAGGATAATTGAAGCACGCGAGTCCTTGCCAATAAAGGAAAAAAAGTGTAAGATATACGCATGGATGAAAAAGAGATCGAAAAATTGAATATAAAGGGACTCACCGAGGCTGAGGTTCAGAAGCTTACGAAGGAGGGCAAGACAAATGCTCTCCCGAACAGCAGCTCCAAGAGTGTGTCCGCCATCATAATCGGGAATGTCTGTACGTATTTCAATGCGATCTTCCTGGGACTTGCGATCCTCGTGATCATCGCAGGTGCATACAAGAACCTGATGTTCCTTCCGGTGGTGATCGCCAACATGCTGATCGGTATCATCCAGCAGCTCCGGTCCAAGAAGGTTCTGGACAGTCTGTCGCTTCTGGATACGACGGAGTATGCCGCGATCCGTGACGGAAAGGTAGTGATGACCGATACCGAGAAACTGGTGCTCGGGGAATATGTGCTGCTGTCGGCCGGACAGCAGATCCCTGCGGACGCGGAGGTGATCGAAGGAAAACTTTCCGCAAATGAGGCGCTTCTGACCGGAGAATCGGATGAGATCGAGAAGGCGCCGGGCAGCGAGCTTATGTCCGGCAGTTTTGTCGTGTCCGGAAGCTGTGTGGCCAGACTGACGAAGGTCGGTTCGGATTCCTACGCAGCCCAGCTGACAGCGAAGGCAAAGGAAGTAAAGGATAAGAAGTCGGAGCTGATCCGGGATATTGAGCTTATCATCCTGGTGGCAGGTATCGTGATCATCCCCGTGGGCGGAGGTCTTCTGTACGAGGCCATGGCCGTGAACCATTTGCCCTTCTCGGAGGCAGTCCCCAGCATGGTGGGTGCCGTGATCGGTATGATCCCGGAGGGTCTGTATCTGCTGCTTACCATAGCGCTGACCGTAAGTGCGGCGCTGCTTGCAAAAAAGAAGGTACTGCTTCATGACATGAAGAGTATCGAGACCCTGGCCCGGGTGGATGTGCTCTGCGTGGATAAGACCGGAACCATCACAAATGATGTGATGTCCGTCACCGCGGCATTTGCACCCCAGGGCAGGTCGGAATCGGAGAAAAATGAGGCAGAGGAGATCCTGGGCCGCTATGTGAATACGGTACCGGATGCGAACATCACCATGGTGGCGCTGAAGGCACATTACGGGGAGAAGGAAGCGCTGGTTGCAAAGGCCATCACCCCCTTCAGCTCCAGACTGAAGTATTCCGAGATCCGGACTGCGGATCGGACGCTCCGGCTGGGTGCTCCCGAGTTCCTGCTTTCGGAGGAGCAGATGGAGCTGTGCCGCGAAGGAATCGAGACCTATACCGGCAAGGGACAGCGTGTGCTGGCCCTGGTAGAGCGGAAGGGCGGCGAAGAGGTGCCGGAGGGAGAGACCCTTACCCCCATCCTCTTTGTGAGTCTTGCCAATGAGATCCGGAAGACGGCACCGGAAACATTTTCCTATTTCAAGGAACAGGGCGTAAAGATCAAAGTGATCTCCGGTGACAATCCCCTTACGGTGTCACGGGTTGCCATGGAAGCGAAGATCGACGGCGCGGAAAAATACGTGGATGCTTCCACCCTTAAGGTGGAGCATGACTACCGTGTGGCAGTAAAGGAATATACCGTCTTCGGCCGTGTGAAGCCGGAGCAGAAGAAGCGTCTCATCCAGGCCATCAAGACAAACGGAGAGAAGGTGGCCATGACCGGTGACGGCGTAAATGATATCCTGGCCATGAAGGAAGCAGACTGCTCCATCGCCATGGGCGGCGGTAGTGACGCAGCCCGTCAGGCAGCCCAGGTGGTTCTGATGGATTCGGATTTCTCGCACATGATGCAGATCGTATCCGAAGGCCGGCGGATCATCAACAACATGACCAGATCCGGTATCATGTTCCTGTACAAGAACATTTTCTCACTGATCCTTGCGGTCTTTGCTATCGCAACGACACTGCATTATCCCCTGAAGGCAAATCAGATATCTCTGGTTTCGGCCTTCAATATCGGTATTCCGGGATTCTTCCTGGCATTTGAGAATAACACGAAGCGGCAGCGGGGACGGCTGCTGACACAGACTCTGATGGGGGCTGCACCTGCCGCCATCGCGGCGGCGGTTGCCGTAGCTGCGATCCTTTTGGTGGGACGTGCCTTCGGTGCAACGGAGGATGAGATCAGCGTGGCTTCCACCTATATGCTGTCGTCCATCGGATTTTCCATGCTGTTCCGGCAGCTCAGGCCTCTGAACAAATACCGTATCATGATCTTCGTTGTAAGCGTTGGCGGTATGGTACTCAGCGTCCTGCTGCTCTGGAATGCATTTATGAATGCATATGTGCCCTTCGGCAGCGGACTCATTGCCTTCGGCCTGGCTGTGGCCGGTGCCATCCTGGCATGGTTCGTCATGGTTCTGATCGACTGGATCTTCGATGATCCGAAGAAGAAGGATCCGCTGAGCGACCCTTCCATCGTCTGAGGGGCTGACGGCGAAGCAGGGGAAAGCAGGGCGACCTGCGGGTGAAACCTGCGCGGAAAGACGTGAATCGGGAATCCGTGACCTGCGTATCCCATGTGCGGTTCACGCGGAAAATTCCGGTTATATGATATCGGAAATGTTGAATGGAGTGTTCCCGGGACGGAAACCGGGAAACCAAGGGAGGACTTTGCTATGAGGGACGGACAATCCCTGCGCCTGCTGGAGTATATATACAATTCCACATCGATCCTGAACTTTGGTGCACTCTTCAGCGACGGCACGGAGAATTACTGTTCTCCTTCGGAACCGGATATTGGAGATGACATCACTCTGCACTTTCGTACGGCTATCGACAACGTGGATGGTGTGTTCGTTGTGGTGAACGACACGCGCTACGAGATGAAGATCGTGGAGAGTGATTCTCTCTTCGACTACTATCAGGTGGTGATTCCCAACGTGACCGAACGGATCCGGTATTATTACGAGATCCATGCGGGTCGTGTGGTGGTATATTATAACCGGGTGTCCAAGCATAAGGACCTGAACCGGAATTATGATTTTGAAGTAATGCCGGGCTTCCATACGCCGGACTGGGCGAAGGGTGCGATCTTCTACCAGATCTATGTGGATCGATTCTGTAACGGAGATCCGTCAAATGATGTTCTGACCGGCGAGTACTGCTATATCGGTCAGCCCGTTAAGCGGGTGGAGGACTGGAACAAGTTCCCGGAGAGCATGGACGTGGGAAATTTCTACGGCGGCGATCTGCAGGGTGTCATCAATAAGCTGGACTACCTGAAGGATCTGGGGGTGGATGTGATCTATCTGAATCCCATCTTCGTCTCCCCGTCGAACCATAAATACGACATTCAGGATTATGACTATGTGGATCCGCATTTCGGTAAGATCGTGAAGGATGAAGGAGAGCTTCTTCCCGCGGATTCCATGGATAACAGCCGGGCTACCCGGTATATCAACCGTGTCACGGACAAGGCAAACCTGGAGGCTTCCAACGAGGTCTTCATCCGTCTTGTGGAGGAGGCACATAACCGTGGCATGCGGGTGATCCTGGACGGTGTCTTCAATCATTGCGGGTCCTTCAATAAGTGGATGGACCGGGAAAAGATCTATGACAAGAATCCGGAGTATCCGAAGGGAGCCTACCTTACGATGGAGAGTCCCTACCGGAGATTCTTCCGGTTCCAGGACGAGACGGCCTGGCCGGACAACGGAACCTACAACGGCTGGTGGGGACATGATACCCTGCCGAAGCTGAACTATGAGGAGAGTCAGGCCCTGCATGATTATATCATGGACATCGGCCGGAAATGGGTCTCCCCGCCCTTCAACGCCGACGGCTGGCGTCTGGACGTGGCGGCGGACCTGGGATATTCGGAGGAATACAATCACCGGTTCTGGCGGGATTTCCGTGCTGCGGTGAAGGAAGCAAATCCGGATGCCATCATCCTTGCGGAGCATTACGGGGATCCGAAGGCATGGCTGCTGGGAGACCAGTGGGATACGGTCATGAATTACAGCGCCTTTATGGAGCCCATCACCTGGTTCCTGACGGGCGTGGAGAAGCACAGCGACGAGTTCCGGGGCGACTTCCTGGGGAACCCGGAGATGTTCGTGGGTTCCATGCGGCATTACATGTCCACATTTATGGCAGGATCGCTGCAGGTGGCCATGAATGAGCTTTCCAACCATGACCATTCGCGCTTCCTGACCCGGACCAACCGGCGTGTCGGCCGGACCCATACCCTGGGACCGGAGGCCGCAAATGAGGATGTGAACAAGGGGATCTTCCGGCAGGCGGTGGTGTTCCAGATGACCTGGCCCGGAGCGCCCACCATCTACTACGGTGACGAAGCAGGTGTGGCAGGCTGGACTGATCCGGATTCCCGGCGGACCTATCCCTGGGGACACGAGGATATGGACCTCATCAACTTCCATAAGGATATCATCCGCATCCATAAGCAGTACGAAGCGCTGATGCGGGGGTCGCTGGTTCATTTGCACAGCGAATATAAATGCATCGCCTACGGCCGGTTTACGAGGAAGCAGGCGGTGGCGGTGGTGATCAACAACGATTATGTGGATAAGGAACTGCATCTGCATACCAGGCATCTCGGAGTTCCGAACAACCGGACCATGCGAAGGGTTCTGATCACCACGGAAGAGGGATACGATACAGGCTCCAAGACCGTGATCACACAGAATAACCAGATGTCCGTGGTGGTACCGAAGATGTCTGCGGTGATCTATGTATGTGAGCTGAGCTGACCTCCGGAACGGAATTCCGTCAGCGAAAGCAGACCCGAAGCCGGTACCGGGTCCCGCGAGCGGGACCTGAATGGATCCGGCCCCGGAATCAATCAGTGCAGTTTTTGAAACAGGAAAAACAGAGGACGGTTTCCGCAGAGCGGGAACCGTTTCTGTGACTACGGGGTTAACATCCGGGACCCGTCGGAGGGATGCTTCCGCCATGGGCAGAAGAGTACCTATGGGGGGACGGAAAGATCCCGGCGGAAACATACGGAATACATATGGAGTACACACGGAAAAGAAGCGGATAAGACGCAGGAAAGGCAGTAGAGGTATGGCAGAGAAGAAAGTCAAAATGAAGGAGCCCATGGATCCGCGGGAGGCGGAATTCAAGCTGGAAGCTCCCTACGAACCCACCGGGGACCAGCCCCAGGCCATCGCGGAGCTGGTGGAGGGCTTCCGGAAGGGACGGAAGAGCCAGACCCTGATGGGAGTTACCGGGTCCGGCAAGACATTTACCATGGCGAACGTGATCAAAGCCCTGGGGAAGCCGACGCTGATCATTTCCCATAATAAGACCCTGGCGGCCCAGCTCTACGGGGAGATGAAGTCCTTCTTCCCCGACAATGCGGTGGAGTATTTTGTGTCCTACTACGATTACTACCAGCCGGAGGCCTATGTTCCCTCCAGCGACACCTATATCGCCAAGGATTCCTCCCAGAACGACGAGATCGATAAGCTCCGCCACAGTGCCACCGCGGCCCTGATCGAGCGGAAGGACGTGATCGTGGTGGCGTCGGTTTCCTGTATCTACGGCATCGGAAATCCCGAGGATTACAGGGCCATGATGATCTCCCTCCGGCCCGGCATGCAGATTGACCGGGACGAGCTGATCGGCCGGCTGATCGACATGCAGTATACAAGAAATGAGATGGATTTCAAGCGCAGCACCTTCCGGGTGAAGGGAGACGTGCTGGACATTATTCCCGCCAATACAAATGAGGATGCCCTCCGGATCGAGTTCTTCGGAGACGAGATCGACCGGATCTCCGAGTTTGATCCCTTAACGGGAGAGGTGAAGCGGAATGTGAATTTCTCTGCGATCTTCCCGGCATCCTACTATGTTATCGCTCCGGAGAAAATGGCGAAGGCTCTGCAGGAGATTGAGGAGGAGCTGGAGGAGCGGGTGGCTTATTTCAAGGCCCATGACAAGCTTCTGGAGGCCCAGAGGATCCGGGAGCGGACCGAGTTCGATATCGAGATGCTCCGGGAGACCGGAACCTGCTCCGGCGTGGAGAACTACACCCGGATCCTGGCGGGCGGAAAGCCCGGAGATCCTCCGGATACCCTGATGGATTTCTTCCGGAAGGACTTCCTTCTGATCGTGGACGAGTCACATATGACGCTGCCGCAGGTACGTGGTATGTTCGGCGTAAATAAGGCCCTGAAGCAGACCCTGATCGATTACGGCTTCCGTCTTCCTTCGGCCATGGACAACCGGCCTCTTAATTTCGAGGAATTTGAGGACCGGATCGATCAGGTGCTATACGTCTCCGCGACTCCCGGTCCCTATGAGGAGGAGCATGAGCAGTTCCGGACGGAGCAGGTGATCCGTCCCACGGGACTTCTGGATCCGCCCATCGATGTACGTCCGGTGGCGGGACAGATCGACGACCTTTATGCGGAGATCCGGAAAGAGACCGGCGCGGGCAATAAGGTGCTGGTCACCACCCTCACCAAGCGGATGGCCGAGGAACTGACCGACTACCTCCGGGGCATGGATGTGAAGGTGAAATACCTGCACTCGGATATCGATACCCTGGAGCGGACGGAGATCGTCCGTGACCTTCGGATGGGTGTTTTCGATGTGCTTGTTGGCATCAACCTGCTTCGGGAGGGTCTGGATATTCCGGAGATCACGCTGGTGGCGATCCTGGATGCGGATAAGGAAGGCTTCCTTCGTTCCGGCACGTCCCTGGTGCAGACCATCGGCCGTGCCGCAAGAAATGTGGACGGCCATGTCATCATGTATGCGGATACCATTACGGATTCCATGCGGTACGCCATCGATGAGACCAACCGCCGGCGGGGGATCCAGCAGAAGTATAACGACGAGAACGGCATCACTCCCCAGACCATCCGGAAGGCGGTACGGGAGCTGATCACCACCAGCGTGGAGGATGCGGAAGCGGCTGCAGGCCGCGGCACACGGCACGGAAAGGATCCGGATACGCTGAACAGGAAGGAACTGAAGAAGGAGATCGACCATCTGACCCGCCGCATGAACCGGGCTGCCGCAGAGCTGAACTTCGAGCTGGCGGCGGAGCTGCGTGACGAGATCAAGGAGCTGAAGGAAGCACTCCGGGATATGGAGTAACCGAAAGGGACGAAAATATGTTCGAAAGACGGTTGAAGTTTCCCTGACCGTTTGCTATAATGGGTGCATCCCAATTTTCAGAGGAAGTACTGATGAAAGACATAAAATATATCACGATCCAGGGAGCCCGGGAGCATAATCTGAAGAACGTGGATGTGAAGCTTCCGCGGAACCAGTTTGTGGTTTTTACGGGCTTGT
>JAFRWY010000091.1 GCA_017437905.1 Eubacterium sp. | reverse complement strand
TTTGCCAGTTCTCCGGAACGATTTTGGCCTAAGAATTCAGTGATAAACGCTGTCTCAGGAGATTCAGTTTCTCCCCTGTTAATAATTGTCCCCGAATAGCATGTATTCAAGAATAGAACAACCTTTCCTTCAAGCTGATTCAGTTTATTCTTAAGCATCAGTCCTGTCACAAGATCGTAATTGCTATAGTTATTAGGGTCGTAACGGAATTCCAACGTTCCGTCCGTATTTCCATGACAAGTCAAACACAAATATGTGATATCACCTGCTTTCGTATCTACCTTGATTTCGTCAATCAAATCACAAAAATCATCGTAAGAGGTATATGATCTGGTTTCAATTTGGTCGAACTGTCCTCCTTCATAAAAGCTCATATCGTCCAAGCAGTTTTCCCATCCCATCAATTCGATATCACTTGGGAAATATGCGCATGAAATTATAATGGCTCTTCTGGTTGTTTCGCTATATTGTCCATTGGATTTGAAGTAATGTGAATATCCCGCTATATTTTGCCATCCAGTAACCATCACACCATTGGACCTGAAGAAATACCAGTGATTATTATAGGATAACCAACCCGTCTTCATCTTTCCATCCGAAGTAAAGAAATACCAGTTGTCTACACCGTTATCCGAAAGATACTGCCATCCAGTCAGCATAACCCCATTTGTATTAAAGTAATACCAGTTTTGTGATCCGCTGACAGTAATTTTTTTCCAACCAACCACCATCCGTCCATAGTTTTGAGAATTCACATTCGGTTCAAAATAATACCAAGATCCGTTGTAAGATAACCACCCCGTGCGCATATAACCTGTAGAAGGATTAAAATAGTACCAATAGTTACCAATCTTTTTCCATCCGGTGGCATATACATTTTCACTGATATAATATCTCCAACCGTTACCATCCTGCTGCCATCCAGTTCCTCGGAATTCGTCGATTCGGGAATCATCTTCGTAATAATAACCCGGTCCTTCAACGATTTCATCGGAAACAAATTCCGTATTAACGTCAGAAGCAACCTCTGATGAATCGTCAGAATAACCGTCATCTGATTCCATCGCATATGAACTCAACGAAGTCAGACATCTGCAAATCAACGCAAATAAGATTAAACCTACTAAAAACTTCTTTTTAGTTTTTTTCATGATAACCTCCGTCCATCATTAATGCAATCCATTTTTCTGACTATATTGTTGATTGTATCATCACACACATAATAATGCAACATACTCACTTAATATGGTATGTGTTCACTTCAAGATTTATCCTCCTCTCCGCTTCTTATGATCAGACTCTGCTCCTCCTTCGCCTTCATTTTCACCTTGAATGTGATCTCTCTGGGTGTCTCCATCCGGTCAAACTGCACCAGATAGCACCCCTCCTTTACCTTCAGCTCCAATATGGTTCCCGGTCCAAAGACCGCATGCTCCACCCGCTGTCCGGGCTCGAAGAGTGTCCGGTCCTCCTTCACCTTCAGAATCCTGCTCTCACTCTCGATAAACCGTCTGGTATTCTCGATCAGGCGCTCCTCCGGCTTTTCCGCATATTCCAGCAGTTCCTGATCTATATCCAGCAGAAAACGGGACGGATACCGGGGAATGCCGTCAAAATGCGTCCCTTCCGCGCAGGAAAGGTACAGCCGGTCCTTCGCCCTGGTCATCGCCACAAATGCCAGCCTGCGTTCCTCTTCCATCTCCTCCAGTGTACGGATCTTCCGGGAGGGGAAGATCCCCTCGTTCAGGCTGCAGAGGAAGACATACCGGAATTCCAGTCCCTTGGCCGCATGCACGGTCATGAGACGTACCCTGTCCTCGGAACCGGCATCCGCATCCGCATTTGTATACATGGCGATATGCCTGAGATAATCCTCGATCCCCGCCTCCTCGCCGCAGGTGGTCTCATATTCGAACACCGCCTGTTTCAGTTCCGCCAGATTGTCCAGCCGGTCCTGGGCACCTTCCGTCCGGAGCATGGCCTCATACCCGCTTTCGTTCAGCAGCTTGGAGAGAACCTCCGATGCGGAGAGACTGTCGACCAACTCCGCATATTTCTCGATCAGACTGATAAACTGCCCGGCCTTCGTGCTTCGGATCAGTTCATGCTCCAGGTTCTCATAAAGCGACACATAAAGCGTGGTCCGGTTCACCCTTGCATAGTCCTCCAGGAACTGCATCCGCCGCTTTCCCAGATTCCTTTTCGGGACATTTACGATCCTTCGGAATGAAAGGTCATCCCGGTACAGGATCATCCGGAGATAGGAAAGCGCATCCTTGATCTCCGCCCTTCCGTAGAACGGTACACCGGAATAGATCGTATAGGGGATCGGCTTCCCCGTGGCCGGCTCTGACAGAAGGGCCTGTTCCAGTGTCCGGGTCACGTAATGTGCCCGGTAGAGAACGGCCATATCCCGGTAAGGCACTCCCGCGCCCCGGAGAGCCAGGATCTCTCCCGTCAGCCAGTCCGCCTCCTCTGCCGCATTCTTTGCGATATAACAAAACACACTCTCCCCCGGCTCCCGCATGGGGATCAGATCCTTCCTGATCCGCAGGGTATTGGTGTCGATCAGCGAATTCACAGCCGCCAGGATCTCCGGCGTGGATCTGTAATTCTCATTCATGAAAATGGTACGGGTTCCGGGAAACTCCTCATCGAATCCCAGCAGGAAACGGGCATCCGCACCTCTCCAGCTGTAGATCGTCTGGTCCGGATCTCCCACCACGAACAGATTCTTATGATAATCCGCCAGCACCTTCATCAGTTCATACTGGGGCGGATCGATGTCCTGGAATTCGTCGATCATGATATATTCCAGACGTCTTTGCCACTTCTCCCGGATATCCGCGTGCTCCCGGAAGATATGCAGCGTAACGATCAGAAGATCGTTATAATCCAGACCGAAGCATTTCTTTTCCTGATAAAGATACCCGTAGAACAGGATATCCCTGACGGTTTCCGCCCGGTCATACTTCTCCTTCAGGCCTTCCGGTGACATGCCCAGCAGGTCCCGGTAATACTTCGGATCCTCCTTCAGCTTCCGCATCTCGAACATGTCCCGTGCATTGGTAAAGGTCATGTCCCGAAGGGAGAGATTCCGTTCCTCATAGATCAGCTTCAGCATATCGTCAATGTCCGAATTGTCCAGCACCAGGAAGTTCTTCGGATACTGCACGGCATAACTGTCCTCCTGCAGCACCGACACACAGAAGCCGTGGAAGGTATTGATATACCCTGTATCCTGATCCCCGGTCAGGTTATGGATCCGCTGCCGCATCTCATTTGCTGATTTGTTCGTAAAAGTGACGCAGAGTATATGCCCCGGCAGGATACCCAGCTCCTCCACCAGATAGGCAAACCGGTGAGCCAGCGCCCGCGTCTTCCCGCTGCCGGCCCCGGCGATCACCCGCACGAATCCCTCGGTAGCGGTCACCGCCTCCCGTTGGGATGTATTCAGTTCTTCCAGCAGTGCGGTCACCCATCCACCTCCGAACAGAAAAATCCGCCGCAGCACGCCTGCCGTGACGGATCCATTATACCAAATCATTTGTTCGATTTCAAGAATCTGTTTTCGAATCAAGAACCTTCCCGATCGCATCCGCCAGCGTATGATACGCATCCATCAGCGGCTGATGATGTTCCCTGACAAAGTCCAGATCCCCGTCTTTTGCGGCCTGTTCCAGTTCCAGCGCCTTCTCATAGAGGGGCATGGAGCCGATGGTCTTTGACGAGCTCTTCAGCGAATGAACAAGCACCTTATACTCCTTCAGGTTCTCCTCCTGCAGGAAATTTCCCAGTTCCGCCGTCTTCTCCGGAGCAACCGTTATATACCCCTTCAGCATTTCCAGATAAAAGCTTTCATCATCCGCACAGTAGGTAAGTCCGTCTTCCACGCAGATACCCATTCCCTGCAGCTGACCCAGCCAGCCTTCATATGTTATCTCTGCCGGTTCCACGGCGTCCTTCTTCGAAGGGCTTTCATCCGGCGCGTCCGGAGCCGGCTGCGTGATCGGCTGCGTGATCGACTGTCCTTCCGCCGGTGCCCCGTCTGAAGCCTTCGTCACAGGCGGTGCCTCCTTCGAAGTCTCCTCCGGTGTATCTTCCGCCGGCGGTGCCTCTATCAGTTCCTCAGGCAGATACTTCCTCAGCATCTGGTCCAGCTCCGGCAGACGGATGGGCTTGGCCAGATAATCGGTAAAGCCAACCGCCAGATACTGCTCCTTCGCACCGACTACCGCATTGGCGGTAAGCGCAATGACCTTCGTATCGCCGATCAGGGAATCATCCTCCAGATTCTGCAGGGTTTCCAGACCGTCCATTTCCGGCATCATATGGTCCAGGAAGAGGATGTCATATGTTCCTTTCTTCATCGCTTCGATGGTCGCCTGTCCGGAACGGCAAAGAGTCGGCTGAATCCCGAACAGCTTCATCAGCTTCGCAGCCACCTTGCAGTTCATTTCATTATCATCCGTCAGCAGTATCCTTGCACGGGGTGCATAGAGCGTGACGGAATCTCCGGCCGAAACCGGAACCGTCCGTTTCTCGGAATCGAACTTACCGATAGGCGTGGCATCCGCCACCTCAACCGGCAGTTCGAAGGAGAAATCCGAACCCTCACCGTATGTACTCTCCACCTTCAGTCCGCCGCCCATCATATTCAGCAGCCGCGTTACGATGGAGATGCCGAGACCGGTTCCTTCGATGTGGCGGTTCTTCTTCTCGTCCACACGTTCAAAGGATATGGACAGCCTGTTGATGTCCTCCTTCCGGATTCCGATACCCGTATCTTTTACGGATACGCGGATGTTGCATTTCCCGTTCTTCTCACCCAGATTCTTCATACGGAGCATCACATACCCCTTCTCCGTATATTTGACCGCATTCGTGAGAAGATTCATGATCACCTGACTGATCCGGACATCATCTCCCAGAAGCTTCGACGGGACCGATTCGTCGATATCCACCTTCAGCTCCAGTTCCTTCGCCTTTGCACGTTCGCTGATGGAATTCACAAGATCATTCACCAGCTTCGCGGTCTCAAATTCCACCGGTACGAGGCTCATCTTTCCATCCTCGATCTTGGAGAAATCCAGGATCGTGTTGATGATCGAAAGGAGCGTATTCCCCGCGCTCTTGATATTCGTTGCATACTCCCTGGTACCTTCCTCCTTTGACTCATGGAGGATCATTTCGTTCATACCCAGGATCGCGTTGATCGGCGTCCGGATCTCATGGCTCATATCCGCCAGGAAATGACTCTTTGCCTTATTCGCACTGTCCGCCGCGGACTTCTCCAGCTTCAGGACCTTTGCCTCGTAATCCTTCTGCCGTTCAACCTCCTTCATCTTCTGCATCCGGATGTTGTATCTGCGCTCATTTCTGTAGCTCAGAAGATAGAACATGGAAATAAGGATGAACACGATCAGGGTGATCATGATGCTGACAAGCATCAGCCACCGGGGTTGCTTATACAGTTCCGAATCCTTGATCACAATGACCAGATTCCACTGGCCCATGACCTCGTCGGTGAAAACCGTACAGTTCTCTCCTCCCACCTTCATGTCAAAGAAGCCCTTGCCGACTTCCCTTACCTTCTGATACAGGGCTTCCTTCTCCGGAAGCTCGTTATAGTATTTTCCGTTCTCTTCCTTGTCCCTGTGGGCTATGATCATACCGTCCCGGTTCATGACAAAGCCGTAACCGTAGCCGTTGATCCGGACATTCTCCGCGACCTCCTGCACCCCGTTCAGTGTCAGGTCCAGGGCCATGGCACTGTTTCCGTCCGAAAGAGCTCTTCCGACGGAAATGATCACATTTCCGGTCTGGGCATCCACATAGGGAGAAACGATGACAACCTCTCCTTTCCCGGCGATGGTGGTCTTGTACCAGTCTCTCTCGGTGGGATCGTAATCTTCCGGCGGAACCCAGCCGACGCCGTCCACATAGGTTCCCCGGATCACTCCGTAGATACCGGTATAACTGGAATCAAACTGTTCCTCCGTCTGTTTGGATTCCCGGGTGATGTACTCGATGATATCTTCATTTGTGGCGCCCTTTTCCACCATATGCTCCACGGTATCCGCAGTCAGCCAGAGCACGCTCTTGGCGGTATCCAGATAGTTCTCCAGATCGGCAGTGATGGCAGCCGCCTTATCTTCCCCGAGTTCCTGCGCGGCCGTGAACGCAGTACGATAAACCACCCTCGAAGTGAAGACAACAAGAAGTGTCATCAATACGAAGGTGACAAGCAGGGTGATTACCAGATTTTTTCGTCTGCGTTTCATAGTCAAATCCACCAATTTTATGAAATCACATAATAGTATAATTGCAAAATGACAACTTTTCAAGTATTCTATAAGAGTGATAGACTGCGTTCAAGGGAGGTCTGTTCCACAGGCCTCCGACCGGGACACAGATGACGGCAAGGAGGGACTGACAGTCATGGCAAATCATATTGTTCTTGTTGACGATGATCCTTTTAATCAGAAGGTTGCAGAGGGAATACTGACCAAAAACGGCTTTGAGGTAACCTCTCTTTCCTCCGGCACGGAGCTTCTGGACTATCTGAAGAAAAGCTCTCCGGACCTGATCCTTCTGGATATACGTATGCCGGAAATGGACGGCTTTGAAACACTGAAGCAGGTCCGTCAGCTGGAAGACGAACTGGATCTTGAAGAGATCCCCGTGGTCTTTCTGACTTCCGAAAGCTCCAATGATGTGGAGACCCGCAGCTTCGAGATGGGGGTTTCCGATTTTATCCGTAAGCCCTTCGAACCGCTTGTACTGGTCCGCAGGATCTCCAACGTCCTCAGCAGACATTCGGTTCTCTACCGGATCGATGAGGAGGCCACAAGAGACACACTGACCGGCCTTCTGAACAAAAGCGCCGTCAGCAGCAAGCTGGAAATGCTCTGCCGCAGAAAGCCCGGCTATCTCATGCGGATCCAGCTGGACACCTTCAAGATGGTGGACGACTTCTACGGACACAAGGCCAGCGACAAGCTCATGGTCAGCTTCGCCATCCTGGTACGCGGGTTCCTGGGACCGGATGATATCGCAGGCCGGTTCGGATGGAACGAATTCGTTGCATTTTCCACCTTCCTGAAGAATGAATCGGATCTGAATAACTTCTCCGAGAATCTGAACAAGACGATTCTTTCAGATGCAAAAAGGATTCTGGGGGAGGATATCACCCTTCCGATCGGTGCATCCGTTGGTATCGTTCATATGAACGGCCAGGGCGAGGAATACGACGACGCCCTGCGGAAGGCGGCCCACGCCCTGTTCCAGGTAAAGAACAGCGGCATGCACGGCTACAGCATTTACGTGGAAGAATCCCCCGAGGCCAGCACCACTGCCATCCGGGAAGCTCTGTCCATATCCCCGCTCTCCGCTCTGCCGGAGGGGATCGCCTCCTACGGTACCGGCACGGAGGAACAGGAAGCGGATCAGCCGCAGCCCCTCTGGATCGCCGTTGTGGATGACGATGACATGAATCTGCGTCTGGCCGAACGGATCCTGACCAGAAATGATGATATCAAAGTCACGAAGCTTTCCTCCGGAGAGGATCTTCTGGACTTTCTGGACAACAACCGGCCGGATCTCATCCTGCTGGATATCGCAATGCCCGGCATGGACGGCTTCGAAACCATGGAGAAGCTGCATACCGGCCATCCGAAGACCGCGGACATTCCCGTCATTTTCCTGACTGCGGAAAATGATGCTGCCACCGAGAAGAAGGCCCTGAAGCTGGGGGCCAAGGACTTTATCCGTAAGCCCTTTATTCCCGAGATCCTGTCCATGCGTGTGAAGCAGATTGCGGAGCTTCTCCGCCTCCAGAAAAACCTGGCGGATGAAGTGGATCGAAAGACAAAGGAAAATGAACAGCTGTTCCTGCATGTGGTCAGCTCCCTGGCCGGAGCCATCGACGCCAAGGACACCTATACCAACGGCCATTCCAGCCGTGTGGCGGAATACTCCAAAGAGATCGCAAAGCGGTACGGCTACAACCAGAAGAACCAGAATGAGATCTATATCCTGGGTCTCCTTCACGATGTAGGGAAGATCGGCGTCCCGGATTCCGTGATCAACAAACCGGGACATCTGACAGATGAGGAATTCGAACATATCAAGCGCCATCCGGCCATCGGCTCACAGATCCTGAAGAACATCCGGGAGATGCCGAAGCTCTCCATCGGTGCCCGCTGGCATCATGAACGGTATGACGGAACCGGCTATCCGGACGGTCTGGCCGGGGAGGAGATTCCGGAAGAGGCACGTATCGTAGCGGTGGCAGATGCATATGATGCCATGTCCAGTAAGCGCAGTTACCGGAATATCATGCCCCAGGAAAAGATCCGGAGTGAGATCGAACGCAACATGGGAACCCAGTTCGATCCGAGATTCGCTAAGATCATGCTTCAGATGATCGATGAAGATAAGGATTACACCATGCGGGAAGGCGGAAGGGACTGACCCGGGGTCTTCGCAGCGAACGGGAGCCGGCTTTCGATCGGCCGATGCCGCAGGTACGAAACCGACGGACAATCAGCCCTCTGCCATAAGGACAGATACAACAAAACAAAAGGGACAGGTACGGAATGCTCCGCACCTGTCCCTTTTATCTTATCTGTTATTGACTTCAGATCCGTCTTTAGTGGATCTCTCCCGTGATCAGCCAGGGTGATGGCTGGGTCACGAATACACTGTTCTTGTCCGTCTTGCTGATGGTGATCTGGGTCACTTCCATATCCTGAATGTGGAACTTCTCAAAGATCTGTTTGATTCCGGAAAGCACATCCAGCTCCAGTGTATAGATGACAAACTGCATCTTCGGATTCTTCTTCAGAAGACGCTCGATATCTCTCTCCAGATACTTGGTGGCCACGATAAAGGAAAGTCTCGGTACCGGGATCTTCTCCAGCGACTCATCCGAAAGATCCGGAATGATGGTTACGTTGTGGATACCGAACTTATTCAGATTCTCTTCCATGGTCCGAAGGTCCTGTGCATTCGGCTCTACCGCGATGATCTGACCTTCACTGGCGATGATGGCAGACTCGATCACGATAGTCTCTCCGCTGACGATGGCGATCACATCATGGGTATCCACACCCAGGATGCTCATGATCACGGCACGGATCTCATTTCCCACATATTTTACGGTACCCTTGCTGAAGAACTCGTTCTTCATACCGATCCGGTAGCTCTCACGGGTATTCTCGTTCACGATGAAGATCACGGAAGGATTCGACAGCTTCCGGGTTGCGAAATCCATGATCTTGCCCTGCTTCACATTATCATTCGGGATCAGGCCTTCCGCGAACCAGACATCATATTCACCCAGCCCCTTCTCCCAAAGCTCATAGAAAAGATTCTCATGGGTGGAATCCGCAAAGATCATGACTCTCTTATGTGTTTCGATGGTCGGAACGACATTCTTCTCTTTTCCGCAGATGTTCACCAGCTTGATCTTCTCCGCACTGGTATTCATGACATCCGAAAAATGTGCCGTCCAGGCAAGCATCTCTTTATTGCTGTAAGCTGTTCTCTTCTCTGACATGTTCCTTCTCCTTCCTGCTCTCCCCTGCGGAACATTATATTCCCGTATAAGTCCCGGGTGTCCCTTATCTTCCGGATCACTCTTCCTTCTTGTCGTCGGAATCCTCCGGATTCTCCTCGATCACGGAATAATGATCTTCGATCTCCGTAAACTCTTCCTCTTTCTTCTCCGGCGCTTCCTCGTCCTTCTTTTTCTTCTTGTTCAGGAAACCGAGCATATAGTGATAGGTTCTCTTCTTCTTTTTCTCTTCTTTCCCCCGCTCACCCCGGATCGGGTCACCGTTTTCGTCAAATCCCTTCAGGTTGATATAGTACTCCGTCTGATCCGTCATGCCCCGCTTCTTCAGCCGGTTCTTCAGAAGGATCGTAAGGACGGTGAAGATGATCGCCGTAAGAGGTACGGCAAGGATCATACCAACCACGCCGAAGAGGTTGCTTCCGACGATGATGGCCAGCAGAACACCCAGGCCGGAAAGACCGGTCTGATCTCCCAGAACCATGGGCTGAACGATATTTGCATCCAGCTGCTGCAGAACAATGATGAAAATGATGAAGATCAGCGCCATCTGCGGGCTCTCAACCAGGATCAGGAGCGCAGACGGAATGGCCCCGATGAACGGTCCGAAGAACGGAATGATGTTCGTCACACCGATGATCACGGATACCAGCATTGCATATGGCATACCCACAAGGCCGCAGAAAATGCCGGTCAGAACGCCGATCACGATGGAGTCGATGATCTTGCCGTTTACGAATCCGCCGAATACACGGTTCACATACTCCAGCGCATCCAGAACCTTATTGCCGTATTCTTTCCGGGTCAGACTGTAGATGATCTTCTTGCTCTTGGCCTTCAGATGTTCCTTATCGATCAGGATATAGATCGATATGATGAGGCCGATGATGATATCCAGGATCACCCCGATCACGCCTAAAAGTCCGGAAGTGACCCAGGAAATGATCGAATCCATATTCGGAAGCAGGGAATCATTGATCAGCTTTCCGAGAACACTCTGGAAGTTATCCATGTATTTGCTGATCGTTTCCTGGACGTCCGGACTGTTCTTGAACAGACCGTTCAGCCAGTTCTTCGCGCTGTCAAAATAATTCGGCAGCTTTTCATACAATGTGAAGAGAGAATCCTTCAGCTGCGGCAGGATGATGGCAAGAAGAACGATGATCATTCCGACGAATAAGATCACCGTGAGAATAACCGCCAGTGTATTGGCCAGCTTATCCGCATCGGATTCCTTCTTCTTCCACTTCCTTGTCAGCTTAATGAGAGGTTTCTTCAGATACTTGATGATCGGATTCAGAAGAAAAGCAAATGCACAGCCGATGATCAGCGGCGTCAGCGCTTTAATAAAGGCACCGATCCAGGAAAATACCGTTGGGATCTTGTCCATAAGGCTCATGAAAACCACGACAAGACACAGCGATATCGTCAGGATGATACCCCGATGGATATCTTCTTTTCTCCATCCCTTGGTCCGCTTGGCGATCATGCCGGAGCGTTTCACCTCGGCACTCTCCTCCGAATCTTCCGTCTCCGCAATCTCTTCCGGATTTTCGATCACTTCTTTGATTTCTGCGGTCTCACGACCTTTGGAATCCTTCTTACTCAACGTTCTTCCCCCGTCAGATTCAATAAAAATATCCCATGACATTGTAACACATCACGGGATATTTTTCATCAAAAATGTAACATTTAATATGCTTTTACCTTTGTCCAGAGATCCGCAAACATTTCCTTGATCTCCGGCTCCTGATAACGGAAGACTTCGTTCTTTTCCCCGTCGAAGTCCGGCGTATAAGCACTGATCCCCTCGTACTCTCCCATGGCAAGTTCATTGGCAACGGAAAGGATCGGTGAGGTATAACCCACGTACTCGGAATTCTTATACGCGTTCTCCGGTTCCAGCATGAAATCCATGAAAGCATGGGCCAGGTCCGGGTCCCCGCATTCCTTGGTAATGACCATTGCGTCGCACCAGACGTTGGTCCCCTGCCCGGGTTCGATGTACTCCATGTTCTCATTTTCCGACATGATATAGGCGGCATCACCGGAGTAAACCACTGCGATGGCCTTATTGCCGGAGATCATGTTGTCGAT
Source organism: Eubacterium sp. (assembly GCA_017437905.1). Lineage (GTDB taxonomy): Bacteria > Bacillota > Clostridia > Lachnospirales > Lachnospiraceae > Eubacterium_Q. The sequence continues at coordinate 4,378 of JAFRWY010000091.1, read as the reverse complement.
GACATCGTCCCCCGCATATACCACTCCCATGCTGTCCCGCTGATCGAGCAGCCACTGATAGGCTTCCTTAATCTCCTTCTCATCCGTGGTATTCATGGAATAGCCCAGTGCTTTCAGCGCCACCATGAAGGAATCCCGTTCGGAGTCATACATGTATAAATTCCCTTTGTACTTTGTGTTCCGGAGCAGGTCCCATCCGGCTGCCGCATCCTCCTCATCCACCACGGTGGTGTCATAGAGAATACCCACGGATCCTGCGAAATACGGCACGGCATACTCATTCTCCGGGTCAAAGGAAAGCCCCATCAGCTGATGATTCAGTCCGCCCTCATTCTTCAGGTTATTCCAGTTCACCGGTTTCAGCATGTCCTCCCTGATCAGCCGTTCGATCATGTAATCCGACGGGATCAGGATGTCATATTCCGCACCGCTCTTCAGCTTGGTGTACATGCTCTCATTGGAGTCGAAGGTTTCATAGATCACCTTGCAGTCCGCTTCCTTCTCAAACTTTTCCAGCAGGCTTGTGTCAATATACTCGCCCGCATTGTAGACCCTGAGCGTCCGGCCGCCGCTCTGCACGCCGGAGAAGATGGCCAGACCCAGCAGCAGGATCAGCATGCCTCCCATGATAAAACGCATGGTCCGCTTCATCATGGCCGGGATCAGTTTGGATATGATCAGCGCGATGGCGATCACAAGGATCACAATGGTAGACAGCGCATTGATGGTCGGATTCGTCCGCTTCGTCATGTTATATACGACGATGGAGATATTCTGCACACCATTTCCCGTTACAAAGTAGGAAATGACGAAGTCATCAAAGGACATGGTGAACGCCAGAAGCACACCGGCGTAGATCCCGTCCTTCAGCATGGGGATGATCACCTTGATCAGTGCCTCAAAGGGCGTAGCGCCAAGATCCAGTGCCGCATCGGCGATGGCCGGATCCAGCGACCGCACCTTCGGGTACACACTGGTGATCACAAAGGGTGTACAGAAGGCCACATGCGCAAGAAGCATGGTCAGATACCCTCTCGGCATGGCAACCGAGGAGAACAGGAGCATCAGGCCGATGGCCGTTACGATGTCCGGATTCATGATCGGTATATTGTTAACATTCAGTACCGTCTGCCGGAGGATCTTCCTGGATTTGGAAAGTCCGATGGCCGTCAGGGTTCCGAGGGTCGTGGAAATGATGGTGGCGAAGATCGCGATGGTTACGGACACGAAGACCGCCTTCATCACATTTCCGTCATGGATCAGCTGTCCGTACCAGCGGAAGGAGAATCCCGTCCAGTTGGTCAGACTCTTGGACTCATTGAAGGAATAGATCATGCAGATTACGATCGGCAGATAGAAAAATACGAACAGCACCGCAATGTAGGCGATATAGGCCGCCTTTCTCTTCTTTGTCAGCTTTCCCATCAGTTATCCTCCTTTTCGTCCTTATCGAACTTCTTCATCAGAAGGATTCCCGCGAAAATGATGATCGTGAGAATGATGGAGATCGCGCTGCCGAAGTTCCAGTTACCTACGGAGATAAACTGGTTCTCGATCAGGTTACCGATCAGCATGTACTGTCCTCCGCCCAGCAGCTTCGGGATAACGAAGGTGGAGATGGACAGAAGGAAGGTCATCATGACACCGCTGATCACACCGGGGATGGACATTTTGAATGTGACCTTCCAGAAGGTCTGGCGGTTGCCGGCGCCCAGGTCATGGGACGCCTCGATCAGCGACGGATCGATCTTCCGGATGGAGGTATGGATCGGGATCACCATGAAGGGAAGCATATCACTGATAAGACCCAGCATGACCGCAAAATCCGTATACATGAAGGTCACGGGATCCAGTCCCATGGAGGTCAGCAGCTTATTGAAAAGACCGTTGTCCGACAGCAGGCTGATCCATGCATAGGTACGGAGCAGCGTGTTGATCCACATGGGGATCGTTACCAGAAGGATCAGAAGATCCTGTGTGCTGTCCTTGAATCTTGAGATCACATAGGCCAGGATGTAACCCAGCACCAGACAGATGGCCACGGTACCGAGGCCCAGAAGCAGGGATTTCTTCAGAACATCCATGTAAATGGGTTCCCCGATCTTCTGGAAGTTCTCTCCCGTGAATTTGATATTGACGAGTTCATTTCCGCCAGTGGTCACGCTGTACAGAATGATCAGGACCAGAGGAACGATCACGATGAGCAAAGACCAGATCAGATACGGGCGGATCAGTTTTGAATAATGACGCAACTTTTTTTCCTCCTTATAGGCATTGCTTCCTTACGTAACTGTATGCCGCCTTATTCCCAGTCCATTCTGTACATAACATGAATATCATCCGGTCCGAAGGAAAGACCCACCTCCAGGCCCAGCTCGAAATAATCCGTGGTATGAATCAGATAGTTTCTCTGCTCCGTCTTTACAACGATCTCGTGATGCACGCCCTTGAACACGATGGATTCCACGGTGCCCACAAGCTTCGCACCCTTCTTCTTCACGATATCGATATCCTCGGGGCGGATCACCACCTCCACATTCTCATTTTCCTTAAAGCCCGTGTCCACGCACTCAAAATCACGACCGTCGAAGGATACCAGATAATCCTCCTTCATGACCGCCTCGATGATGTTGGATTCACCGATGAAGCTTGCAACGAAACGATTCTCCGGCTCGTTGTAGATATCCTCCGGTGTACCCACCTGCTGGATGATACCCTCGTTCATAACAACGACGGTATCCGACATGGAAAGCGCTTCTTCCTGATCGTGGGTTACAAAGATAAATGTGATGCCGACCTCCTTCTGGATCTTCTTCAGTTCGGTCTGCATCTCCTTCCGGAGCTTCGCATCCAGTGCACCCAGGGGTTCATCCAGGAGCAGCACCTTCGGCTCGTTGACCAGCGCACGGGCGATGGCCACACGCTGCTGCTGACCGCCGGAGAGCTGTGACACATCCCGCTTCGCAAAGCCGGAAAGGCCCACCATTTCCAGCATCTTCGTCACCTTGTGATCGATCACGGTCTTGTCCAGTTTTTTGATCTTCAGACCAAATGCCACATTATCATAAACATTTAAAAACGGAAAAAGCGCGTATTTCTGGAATACGGTATTGACCTCCCGTTTATAGGAAGGAACCTTTGAGATATCGATGCCCTCAAACAGCACCTGTCCGCCACTGGGTTCTTCAAACCCGGCGATGATCCGGAGCGTGGTGGTCTTACCGCATCCGGAGGGGCCAAGCAGGGTCAGGAATTCATTCTTGTGGATCGTAAGATCGATTCCTTTCAGAACCTGCTGATCCTCATAGTTCTTCGTCAGACCCTTCAGTTCAATAACCGCATCTTCCAATGCTTTTTCCTCCTTGTTTCAGATTTCTTTAATCTAAGACAGAGCCGTGCTTTCACACGGCTCTGTAGTACTCGATTTCGGTAACGGACACAATGTCCCATATCAAATCGGCTCAGTATTAGAGTACTGCCTTTATCGCAGCAAGCAGCTCGTCATAGGTCTCATATGCCGGAATCTCCGGATATTCGGCCTTGATCGCATCGGTACTCTTGAAGAGGAAACCTGCCCGGCTCGCCTGGATCATTCCCAGGTCGTTATGGCTGTCCCCGCTGGCAATCGTCTCAAAACCGATGGACTGAAGTGCCCTCACAGTTGTATACTTGGATTTTTCACACCGCATTCGGAATCCGGTAATGGTTCCGTCTTCTGCCACCTCAAGGGTGTTACAGAAAATCGTGGGCCAACCCAGCCTCTTCATCAGCGGTTTGGCAAACTGCGTAAATGTGTCGCTGAGGATCAGGACCTGTGTCATCTCCCGCAGACTGTCAAGGAACTCTTTTGCGCCTTCCAGCGGTTCGATGGTTGCGATCGTATCCTGAATCTCCTTTAATCCGAGTCCGTGTTCCTTCAGAATGTTCAATCGGAAATTCATCAGTTTGTCATAGTCCGGCTCGTCCCGGGTGGTACGTTTCAATTCCGGGATCCCTGTTGCCTCTGCAAAAGCGATCCAGATTTCGGGCACCAGTACACCTTCCAGATCAAGGCAAACGATGTTCATATCGCTCATGTTCCATTCCTCCTGTTTACGGATACATTCAAAGTCACTGCGGCCAGTGGGACTTGAACCCACACGGGATAACCCACAGGAACCTAAATCCTGCGCGTCTGCCAATTCCGCCATGGCCGCTCATCTTGCGAAAAAAGCCTATAGACTAAGAATGTCGAACCCGGTGATCCGGATTCGACATACATCTCTTACGGATAAAAGACCTGCCAGTCTGTTACTGTACAGATTAAATGATCCGAAATGAGCCACGGGGGACTCGAACCCCCGACAACTTGATTAAAAGTCAAGTGCTCTACCACCTG
>JAFRWY010000090.1 GCA_017437905.1 Eubacterium sp. | reverse complement strand
CACCGGTGCGGCTGACCCCACCAAGTCTCTGAAGGAGACAATGGCAAACAAGCTTCCCCAGCGGAAGATCGTAACGACCGCCGCTGAGGGGTATTCTTCCTACGGAAATCAGATCGGTCTTGCAACCGGTCTTGTAAATGAGATCTATCATCCGAATTACGTGGCAAAGCGTATGGAGATCGGTGCCGTGATCGGTGCGGCTCCGAAGGAAAATGTCATGCGTCTCACCTCCGATCCCGGGGATGTTATCATCCTGATGGGCGGTCGGACCGGCCGTGACGGCTGCGGCGGAGCGACAGGCTCATCCAAGGCACACAACTCCGAGAGTCTGGAAAGCTGCGGCGCAGAGGTTCAGAAGGGGAATCCTCCCACCGAGCGTAAGCTGCAGCGTCTCTTCCGTCGTCCGGAGGTTGCTAAGCTGATCAAGAAATGTAACGACTTCGGTGCAGGCGGTGTCTCCGTAGCCATCGGTGAGCTGGCTGACGGTCTGGATATCAATCTGGATCTGGTTCCGAAGAAATACGCGGGTCTGGACGGTACCGAGCTGGCCATCTCCGAGTCCCAGGAGCGTATGGCTCTTGTGGTTGACAAAAAGGACGTGGATACCATGATCGGGTATGCCAGGGAGGAGAACCTGGAGGCAGTAGCGGTTGCAACCGTAACCGAGGAGCCGCGGATGATCCTTCGTTGGAGAGGCAAGGAGGTTGTGAACCTTTCCCGCGCATTTATCAATACAAACGGTGCACATCAGGAGACAACGGCCAGAGTAGAGCAGCCGGAAGCAAAGAGCTACTTTACGGTAGAAGAGCCGGCAGATCTGAAGGAGACCTGGAAGAAGACCCTTTCCGACCTGAACGTCTGCTCACAGCGCGGTCTGGTGGAAATGTTCGACTCCACCATCGGTGCAGGTACCGTTACCATGCCTTACGGCGGTAAGTACCAGCTGACTCCGATCCAGACCATGACGGCAAAGCTGCCTCTGGGCACCCAGAAGTGCGATACCGTCACCATGATGAGCTACGGCTATGATCCGTATCTCTCCTCCTGGAGTCCCTATCACGGTTCCAGCTATGCAGTGCTGGATTCCGTTGCGAAGATCGCAGCGGCCGGCGGTGATGTTTCAAAGATCCGCCTGACCTTCCAGGAGTATTTCGAGCGTATGAACGAGGATCCCACCCGCTGGGGTAAGCCGCTGGCGGCTCTGCTGGGTTCCTATGCAGCCCAGATCGGTCTCGGTCTGCCATCCATCGGCGGTAAGGACTCCATGTCCGGATCCTTCAATGAGATTGATGTTCCGCCGACTCTTGTATCCTTTGCGGTGGATGTGGACAGCTATCTGAATATCGTGACTCCGGAATTAAAGACTCCCGGAAATGTACTTGTTCTCATGAAGGTGGACCGGGATTCCTATGATCTTCCGGTTTACGGCGATGCTCTGGAGAAGTATGCGGCACTGAAGAAGGCCGTGGACAAGGGTCTGATCGTCAGTGCCTATGCAGTGGGCTTCGGCGGTGTGATCGAAGCAGTCAGCAAGATGGCCTTCGGTAATAAGCTGGGCGTGGCTCTGGATGAGAAATGTATCTCAAAGAAGGAACTGGTAGAGAAGTCTTACGGCGCGATCATCTGTGAGGTACGTCCGGACAGCCTGTCCGAACTGGAACTTCCGGCAGCCGTGATCGGAACCGTTACCGAAGATCCGTACTTCACCTACGGCAGCATGAAGCTCTCCGTGGATGAGGCAGTAGAGGCATGGACAAAGCCGCTGAAGAAGGTATTCCCGACAGATTCCGGTATCGAGAAGAAGACACTGGATACAGGCATTTACGAAGAGAAGAACATCTATATTTGCAAGCATAAGGTGGCCCGTCCGAGAGTCTTCATTCCGGCATTCCCCGGAACCAACTGCGAGGATGATACGGCACGTGCCTTCGAGCGCGCAGGCGCAGAGGTGCACACCGTCGTGCTGAACAATATGGATGCTGAGGGTATCCGGGCATCCGTGGATGCATTTGCAAAGGAGATTAAGGAAGCACAGATCGTTATGATCCCCGGCGGTTTCTCCGGTGGTGATGAGCCGGACGGTTCCGCGAAGTTCATCGCGACCACCTTCCGGAACGAGAAGATCAAGGAAGAGATGCAGAAGCTGCTCTATGAGCGGGATGGTCTTGCACTGGGTATCTGCAACGGCTTCCAGGCGCTGATCAAGCTGGGACTTCTTCCCTACGGAGAGATCCGTCCCCAGAGTGAAAATTCACCGACCCTGGCCCGGAACTCCATCGGACGTCACCAGTCCCGTATCGCATATACGAAGGTGGTTTCCAACAAGTCCCCGTGGCTGCAGAAGGCAGAACTGGGAGGAGTATACGCAATCCCCATGTCCCATGGCGAGGGCCGTTTCGTTGCCAACGATAAGTGGCTGGAGAAGCTGTTTGCAGAGGGAATGGTGGCAACCCAGTACGTTGATCTGACCGGAACACCCACCATGGATGAGGACTACAATGTAAACGGATCCTACATGGCCATCGAAGGTATCACCAGCCCCGACGGACGTGTCCTGGGCAAGATGGGGCATTCCGAGCGGCGTGCAGACGGAGATTATATCAACATTTACGGCGATAAGAATCAGCTGATCATGGAATCCGGTGTGGAGTATTTCCGGTAAGATCGAAGATTTTTAAGACCCGCGCGATCCATCATTTTATGACAGAATCTGCCGGAGGATTACGACATGCAGAATGAAGGTTCAGGCATATCTGTCGGATTACCGTCGGGAACCGTGATCTGGAACAGATACCGGCTCGACCAGCCCATCGGAATGGGCGGCTTCGGGATCACCTACAAGGGCTATGATATGGAATCCGGAATGGTTGTTGCGGTGAAAGAGTACTTCCCGCTGGGAGTCGTTACCCGGAACAGCAACGGTTCGGTTATAGTCATGGGCATGGAAAATGAAGCCGATTTCCAACACGGGGTTGACCGGTTCCTGCGCGAAGCAAGGGATGTGACCCGGTTTTACGATAATCCGAACATTGTCAAGGTTCATAACTTCTTCAAGGAAAACGGAACGGCCTATATGGTCATGGAATTCCTTGAGGGCTGTACATTAAAAGAATATATTGAACGGAACGGTGGAAGGATCGACTATGCCATGGCCATTCAGGTCATCTTCTCCATGATGGAAACCCTGGAGCAGGTGCATGAGGTCGGTATGGTACACCGGGATATCAGCCCGGATAATATCTATATTTGCAGGGATTCCAGCATTCGTCTCATCGATTTCGGCGCTGCAAAGATCACAACCGAGAGGGACAACCGTTCCGCCTCGGTTGTGCTGAAACAGGGCTATGCACCCATGGAGCAGTATTCCAGCAAAGGAAATATCGGCCCATGGACGGATGTATATGCCTTCGGAGCATTGATGTATTTTATGCTGACCGGCGTACGGCCATCGGAATCCGTGTACCGGATGTATGATGACGATGTGGTTCCGCCGGAACAGTTGAATCCGAATATCACACCGGATATCAGCAGGGTGATCATGAAGGCCCTGCAGATGCGGATCGAGGACCGTTATCAGAACATGTCCGAGATGCGAAGCGACCTTCTCCGGAAAGAAGAACAGCCGCAGCCACAGCCACAGCCGCAGGAACCGGCAGCCAGGGGGAACAGCGAGATCCTGACCGCCTCCATGCGGGGAAACAGCGAGGTGCTGACGGCATCCATGCGTGGGAACAGTGAGGTACTGACGGCATCCATGCGGGGTAACAGTCAGGTGCTTACCGCATCCATGCAAAGAACCGGATATCCGGACGGTCAGGCGGAGAATACCGGTATGGCATCTGGGCATAAGAAGCGCAGGACCGGGATCCTGATCCTGACGGGGATCGCGGTTGCAGTCGTTATAGCGGTTGTTATCATTTTCGCCGTGAAATAGTTCATGGCACGTCCATAGTCATACAGGTGGTATGGAGCATAGGAGGCTCTGTCTGCCGGATTTTCCTGTTCTGTTTAAGGAGAAATGGGTATGAATCTTCAGGAAGTAAGAAACCTATACACCGGAGTTCTGGAAAATGTCCGGAAGGTGATCGTCGGTCAGGAGGAGGTATTTACCCTTCTTTTTACGGCGGTACTGTCCCGCGGACATGTTCTTCTGGAGGATGTCCCGGGTACGGGTAAGACCAGTCTGGCGAAGGCGTTCGCAAGGAGCGTGGACGGATCATTCCGCCGGGTGCAGTTTACACCGGACCTGCTGCCGCAGGATATTACGGGACTTTCCATCTACAACCAGAAAACCCAGGAGTTTTCCCTGATGCGCGGACCGGTCTTCACGAATCTGCTTCTGGCAGATGAGATCAACCGTGCCACACCCCGAACCCAGAGTGCGTTGCTGGAGGCCATGGAGGAGTGGCATGTGACCATCGATGGTGAGACACTCCCGCTGGAGAAACCCTTCCTGGTCATTGCCACGGGGAATCCCATTGAGACCACCGGAACCTATCCGCTGCCGGAAGCGCAGCTGGACCGGTTTCTGATGAAACTGAAAATGAAACCGCTTTCGAAGGAGCAGGAGGGTGACATGCTGGATCGTTTCATGAAGAGCAGTCCCATGGAATCACTTTCTGCGGTTGCTTCCGTTCAACAGCTGGAGGAAGCGGCGGATGCGATCACTCAGGTGACTGTGAAGCAGGAGGTCAGGGATTATCTGCTGGAAATTGCCGAATCCACAAGGAATACAGGCAAGCTGCTTCTCGGTGTCAGCCCGAGAGCGTGTCTGGCACTCCTTCGGGCATCCATGAGCTTTGCTGCCATTTCCGGAAGAGACTATGTGATGCCGGATGATGTGCGTTTTCTGGCACCGTACGTGTTCGGACACCGGGTCATGACTGCGGTGGGAGTCACCGACGGCGCCCAGCAGATCCGGGACCTGATCCGCGGAGTGGCTGTGCCTACGGAGAATTGGAGCTGAACGGATACTAAATGGGAGGGCGGCTATGCATCTCATTTTGATCGTACTTATTATAGGAATCATCTACTTCACGCAGGAGCGCCTTTACCGGAAATACTGGAAGAAGGGGCTTCGTACCGGCTTGTCCTTTAGCCGGGAATACATGGAATGCGGGGAGGAGGCAGAACTGACCCTCGACATCGAGAACGGGAAAGCTCTGCCCCTTCCCGTTTTTCATTTTAAGTTCTCAGTGGACCGGGCACTTCGGTTTCAGGACATGGAGAATTCCGTGGTTACGGATTATTATCACAGAAATGATGTCTTCTCTGTTCTGGGACACCAGAGGATCCGGCGGACCCTCACCTTTCGAGGCTCCGAGAGAGGGCAGTTTCGGGTGGAATCGGTGAATATCATGGTGCGGGACTTCTTCATGTCGCGCGTATTTGCCACATCCGAAAAAGAGGACGCAAGTATCTATGTTTTCCCCAAGAAGGTAAATGTAAACGAGCTTTCCACGCTTACCAGAGGAAGGGTAGGAGAGATGGCTGCCCGACGCAGTCTGATCGAGGATCCGCTGTCTTTCCGGGGACTCCGGGACTATCAGTCGGGAGATCCGTATCGGGCTATCAACTGGAAGCAGTCGGCCAGAAGCGGGGAGTGGAAGGTCAATCTGATCGATCCTACCCAGGATGCGGAGGTGAAGATCCTGCTGAATCTGGACACGGATTCCATGATCCGCGCCGATCGTCTGCTGGAGGAAGCCATTTCACTGACCAGCTCGCTGGCAAGGGAGCATCTGAAGGACAAGGAAAGAGTCTCTGTCTGGTGTAACGGACTCACAGAGGACGGAAATACGATCGCAGAACCGGGTATGGGATCCGAGCTGTCTCATGGAATCACCATCGATAAGTATCTGACCATGATCCGGAAGTCGGAGGGAAAGGACAATTTCCTGGGCCGGTTGGATGCAGAGGTGAAGTCCATCAACCGGAATACCCTGTATCTTGTGATCTCGCCGTATTATAAGGAGGATCTGCTTCTTCGACTGGACCGGCTGATCCGTGAAGATGCTACGGTGCTTTGTGTGGTACCCTACTATGCGCATATCGGCTTTGAGGCCAGGCGCCCCTATCTGACAGGATGGGAGGTGAATCAGTATGAGGACTGAAAAGGCAAGACAGCTGTTCCGGGCACTGTATGCATATACATTTTATGTCCTTTTCATGGAAATGTTCCTTCTTTCCACGAAGCGGCCCCATGTGTCCTGGACTGCGCTGGTGGTGATGGCAGTGGTTTTTCTGGGAAGCTACATCCTGCGAAACCTGGTAAACCGGTTCTGGCCGGTGATCCTATATACCATCCTTGTGGTTGTGGGAATCTGGTTTCTGCCGGAGGAATGGGCAGGCGGAAGAAACGGGATGGAGCGATGGATGCTGATCGGGATCTCCGTGGGTCTGATGGTCACAGCCTGCCGTTTTATATCGAGAAACGGTGTTCTGTCGGATTCGATGGACGTCCCCTGGCCAATCTTTCTGCAGGGCCTTCTGGCGACCATCTTCGGTCTGATCTATGATATCGAGGAGCTTCCGGGGGTGGCGGCGATCCTGACCGGAGTGGCACTCATTTTTTATCTTCTGATCCTGTATACGGACAGTACGAAGAAGTATATCGAATCTACTAAGGATGTACGGGGAATCCCCGTACGGCAGATCCTGAAGATCAATTCCTGGATCATCATAGGGATATTTCTCTGTATGGGAACGGCGATCCTGCTGGGAGAGGCAATCCACCTTCCGGATGCATTTACAGGATTTCTGAAGGCAGGAGTCAGTGTATTGAAGACATTATTCTTCGGCCTTGCCCTGGCTGTCCAATGGGTCGGTCAGCTGTTCGGCATCGGAAATTCCACGACCGTAAGGCAGACGGCACAGCACCTGAAGGAGGAGGTTACAGAGAAGCATACATTTTCCAATATCCTGGAATTTGTTCTGAAGGGGGCGCTTCTGCTCCTTGTGATTTTTCTGATCGTGAAGATCGTGGCCCGGATCCTGCGGCTGCTATCTGCCAGATATCACCACACTGTCATGGAACGTGTGGAGGAAACTGTACAGCAGGATGTCCGGACGAAGATCCCGCATCCTTCGCTGTTTGAACGAATCCGGGAATCCCTGACCATGGAGGAACGGGCCAGACGGATCTACCGGAAGCGGGTGATGGAGCTCCGCGGGGAGCATGCACCGGATCAGACAGAGACCACGGCGGACATAGAAGCGAAGATTCTGGAGGAAGCCGGTGTGGCGCTGCCGGAGCTGACGGAGCTGTACAATCGTATGCGGTATGGAACGGCAGCGGTGGACAGGGCGTATCTCAACCGTATGAAGCAGGCAGATCGTATGAAGCAGGCAGATCGGAGGAAGGAGTGACTGTATGATCGTGGGCGGAAAGGACAGGTTGTCCGAATGCGAAGAGGATGGGCGAGAACAGGCTGGAAAAGCAGGTGGAGATTATAGATTACGAATAAGCTTAGTGCAATAAGAAAACCATCAAGACTAACATGAAACTGGGGAGTTCGGACTATGAGCAGATCAACAAAAAAGACATTATTATCACGTTCCGGAATAATACTTGTTCTTCTTTTTATCCTTGCAGTTATTGTAAATTGTGATCAGACAAATGCAGATACAGCATCGTCTTGGGCTGAAACATATAAGAACTTTATCAAGGGAGATATGGGAGATAAGTATGCATTGATCTGGCTAGACGATGACGATATTCCGGAATTCATGCGACTTTCCGGTCATTATACCGAAATCTACAGGTACGTCAACGGAAGCATGCAGTTGGTTACGCAGTTTCAGGATCTGAGTGAACTGAGATGTGTCCCGAGTGCAAATATATTTTCTGCGTTCTGTGAAGCCCGCGTTGAGACTGATGATGGTCATGAAACAGGGCACTATTTGAATGTTTTTTCTTATTCGGATGGAACGACTGAAAGATTTGCAAAGGGCGGATATACGGAATCTGACAGCGGACAGATACTGGAAACAACGTATGAATGGAATGGGGAAAGCTTGTCAGAAGAAGAGTTTAATCAAAAATCAAGAGAGGATTTTGCGTATGATAGGATATATTTTGATTGGAATGATGGACGTACCCCAGACCAGATGTTGGTTCATTTGGGGCTTGTGATAGATCGACTGAATGGTAAATTGAAAACCGAGACGGAAGCTGATCGTAAGAATAATGAGAAATTATATAAGGATATACTTGATGATCTGTATTATGTATGCATAGAAAAAACGGATGATTATGATTCATCTGATGAAACATATACTGAGAAATGGGGATTTAATCTTGACCTTTTATTACAGGATTCGGATTGTACATATGGCTTTTACGATTTTGATCTTGATGGAACAGATGAATTATTCATTAGCCAAGGTTACATGGCATTTGCTGTATGCAAAATTGTGGATGGACAGATAAAGTCTATTTACTGTGATTATGATTCGCAAGGGAATCTCATTACAGACATTGGATTAGACGGTTATATTTACACCTCTAGTTTTTCAGGAGCAGGTTTTCAGGAATATTATGTATTGGATCCAATTGGTATATATGCTCTACCAAGTGCTCATCGAGGGCAATCAACCGGCCACGCTATTAGAACATTAATTCGTGATAGTTGGGATGGCAAGGATCATTATTTTGAAGGAAATCATACCAAAGAAATAAGTGAAGATAGATTTGATAATCTTTTAGGTCAGTTTAACAGTGAGTCAATTCAGCGCCCATATGAATTGTACAGGATAAAAGACTATTCTTCAGCAGACATTTCGGAGGTGCCTGAAGAGTACAAACCGTATCTGATTATTGGGCTGAAATCAAAGTCAAACGGAAAGTATTTTACGGCAAATATCGGAATAAGAAATAGTGATAAGGATAAATATACGAATTACAATAATCCGAAACTGGCGATAAATGCATCTAAAATTGATTTTTATGAGATGTTTTATTTGGTCCCATGCTCAGATGGGAGTTATGCTCTTCAGGCGCTTTGTAACCGGAAATATATCAAATATGATTCAGATTCTCTAAAATGTGAATCGGATTTTATAGGAGATAATGAAAAGCTTGAAATCGATACTTCGGCTGATCATACCAAGATCCGATTGAAAGCTTCCGGGAAATGGCTGGGCGTGAAAAATGGTGTTCCTGAAATAGTATCGAGTAAAGATGAAGCAGAGAGTTTTCAGTTGGAGATTGTTTCAGATAATACGTATTCTGTCAGAGAAAGGATGATCCTCAATAGCGGGGAGTGGTTTAATATTGATGGAAAGGGCGTAGGGTATTGGAATATACAGAATGAGATTGGAACGGGTGAGACACATGCGTTATCAATGCTCGGATATACCATGATGCACCGTAGGGATAAACCGGACGGCACCACAATAGAGCATGATAATATGCAATGTGCGGTTGGTGTGAAAGAGGTGGATGGTGTATACGATGTTATCATCACCTTTCAGGGAACTGGTGGATATTCGGATAGTACGTTTTTAGATACGGTACGTGATGGATTTGCAAATATGACCAGCACCCCCAAATTAATGTATTTTGCAGGGGACAAAGTTTATTGTCATAGTGGTTACTATGATATGGCGAATAAACTGAATGATGTGAGTCATGCAGAAGCTAATATCTTCCATCCCGGGAACGGAGTCGGAGTTGTTGCAAATGTAAATGGGAAGGAAGTTACACTTCTTCAATTGCTGAAGGATGCAAAAAAAGGTGAGGTAAGATTTACCCTTTTGGGACACAGTATGGGTGGAGCGATGGCGCAGTGTTATGCTCTGATTCTGACGAATTATGGCGTGTCTCCACATAGTATTAAGGGAAGGACATTTAATTCGGCTTTGGCGGTTACCACAGATACAAAATGCAGTCAGTTTACAGATTGGTATAATCTTTGTGTTTCATCTGATACGGTGCCAAATGGGAATGTTACCGGAGCAATCAATGAATATGGTATTCATCGTCTCGGACATACAATTACGTTATATGATAATGAACCGGATCTGAATACAAAATCTGATTATAACATAGCTGCAGCTAAACATGAAATGGGAAGAAAGCTTCTGGAGCTTCTCAAGTTGCATGCAGGTGATAACGTTAGTTATCTGTATAGTGATAATATAGCAGGTTATTTCTTTACGGCGGCAGATAATGTGGATGTAAACAGTAAGCCGTTGGCAAAATCCGAGGTTATAAAAACGATTGCGAAAGAGGGAACACGACTGAATGTGACAGGGGAAACCTATAATGAGTATGGAAATAAATGGTACTTATTGTCAGAAGGGGGGAATGTTTACTCGGGGAGTGTGATTAATTATATTCCGATAGAAAGAACATTCCAGCTATCGTTGTTAAAGGATAAACCCATTTTTAGAAAGCACTCTTTTTCTTCGGATGTTGTGTATTATTTGGAGAGTAATCGAACTGTTCAGGTTTCCAGGGCTGTTATTGCAAGAAATCGAGAAGGAGATTGGATTTATGTGTCTATAAACGGTATAACGGGATGGATTCCTTTTGACAGTATTCATACAGCTACCTATGGAGGGTTACGAATAACCATTGGTTGTCCTGTAGATGTAACCATATATGATGGAAATGGTCAGAAGATTGCTAGTATAAGCGTCATAAATTAACTGGACTTTTTGACAGGCAATGTATCAACCGACAATTCCTCATTCGGATTTATCTCGTCAAGACGATATTTCCAGTGATATACAACGGGTTCCTCATTGACCTCATCAAAATATTTAT
>JAFRWY010000089.1 GCA_017437905.1 Eubacterium sp. | reverse complement strand
CCGCAAAATACGCCGCATAGTTAAGTGAGAATCCGATGATCACCGCATAGAACCTGTAGGATGAGGATGTCTCGATCCCGAATATAAAGTGTGGTCCGAAGAAAACCACCAGCAGCTGCAGCATCAGCGGCGTACCCCGCATGATGGAGATATAGATCCGGGCGATCCATTGCAGGACCTTGACCCGTGACATGCGGACACTCGTGAGAATAAGACCCAGGGGCATGGAGAAAAGCAGGGTCAGGCAGAAAATGATCAGTGTTGCCAGCATACCCGTTCCCAACTGCTTCGTAATGCTTATGAACCGCTCACCGAAGGACTTCTCCTGCTTTACCGCTGCCTTCGATCCGCTTCCCTCTGCGGTTTCGGAAGAGACTTCCTCTTTACTCTCACTCTTTTTTCCGAGACAGACACTGTCCGCCAGATCCCAATGCTCTGCGATCCGTGTGAAGGTCCCGTCAGCAGCCATCTCATTCAGGGTTTCCTGTACCTGATCCCGAAGTACGGTATTCCCCAGCAGGAATCCGACACCATACTGTTCCGTGGAAATGATACCCTCCAGCATACGGAATGCGTCGCCGCGGTTCTCCAGTTCATGCTTCGCCACACCGATATCCAGGCAGACCGCATCTGCCGCACCGGCTTCCACATTCATAAATGCGCTGTTATAATCCGACACCTGCTGAAGCTCCTTAAAGGATTTCGCCAGGGCTTTGTTTTCTTCGGTCGCATCATCTCCCGTAAAGGCCGCCAGTGCGGAGGAATCCGCCTGCACGATCACAACCTTTCCGGCCAGATCCTCCGGCTTCCGAATCTCCGAGGACGCCCGGACAACCACCACCTGGGAATTATCCACATAGGGCGTGGTCCAGGTATAGGCGTCTTCTCTTCCCTGAATGGTAAACCCGTTCCAGATACAGTCGATGGAACCGGATTTCAGTTCCAGATCCTTGGAGTCCCAGTCGATGGGCTGCTTCACCAGAGTCCAGCCCCGGCGCTTGCAGACCTCCTCCGCCAGATCCAGATCGAATCCCACATACGCGCCTTCCTCATTCTTATATCCGTAAGGCGGGAACTCCGCATCAAATCCCACTGTAAATCTGGTACGCTCCTCGTCACCCGCAGCACTGACTGCCTCCCCTCCTGCCCGGAACACGCCCAGGAGAAGAAGCCCTGCCAGAAGGAAGGCCAGAAGCCGTGTCATTTTCGTATCTCTCATAATCACTCCCATACCCGGGATCTCCGGGCATAAACCAAAGTATTTCTGTGGCATAAAACCGCTGAAACTTCCCATTTTTGAAAATGAGAAGTTTCAGTGTTGCTTTTCGATTCTGTTATGCTTTTGAAACGATTATTCCGGAACCGCCGGGGTCCAGAATTCACGTCCGTAAAGATCCGTCAGCAGATAGGTTACCTTTGTGCCGCCTTCTTCGATGGTTACGTAGCTGCACTTGATATCCTTTGTGTAGGTGATCTGCTCACCCCACTTGTAACTGCTCTGATAGGTCTCGTCGTAGCCGTAATAGTCACAGAGGAAGTCGATCTTTGTTCCTTCCGCGATCTCCGCCACGCTCTTGGCAACGGTATCCGTTTCGCCCTCCACGTAATCATACCGTGCACCGGCGATATAACCGTCCTTATGATCCTTGTCAAATACAATGATCAGATTTGCTCTTGCACCGTCCAGAAGCACAGGAACCCGTCCCGTGGTTATGGTCTGTCCGGAGGAATCCTTCACTTCGGATACAAAGTAGTACGGTACTGCCAGTCCGTCGATGGCAAACCATGTGCCGTCGTAATCTCCTACCAGTTTTCCGTCATTCGTGAACTCGTACAGATTATCCAGTCCGAGATCCACGTAACCGGTTCCGTCATCCCAGAAGATATTCATCTGGAGATTCTGGATCAGCTGCCACTGTTCCACCGGAATGCTCATGGTATGGGTTCCGTCGGACTCGGTGACCCATTTCATGGCCGAGGCATCAAACTGATGCTTTGCGATATACTCCGCTGCAGCCTCAACATCCATATCCTGCATGTATTCCGCTTCCGAAGGATCCACACCCGGAATGCTCTTGCCGCCTCCGAGGAAGGAACCCAGCAGGGATGCGATTCCGCCGGAGCTGCTGGAGCCGCCACTACTGCCGCCACCGCCCAGAAGGGAACCGAAGGGGCTTCCGCTGCCGCCGCCCGCAATCTGTCCCGCGGTGCCCATGCTTGCGAATGCCTTGATACAGTTGGAGTACTCGGACCGTACACCGATGTTATTGTAATTCTTAACCGCCGTATTGACACTGGAGGTCTTACGATACGGGAAATAGATCGATACACCGTATGCATTCGACATATTCGAAGACGTACGATTGTACTTCACGCTGTCGGTCAGAGCCTTGGAGAGGGCCTTTGCCTCATCCGTTCCTACCTTCTCCGCAAAATGTACCAGATCCACCTGATCGATACCGGAGGAGGAGAATTCTCTGGTGCCTGCCCGGGCATCCGATACCTTCTTATAATCCTCACCCTGGATCAGGGTGCTTGTGCTGGTGGAGAAGGAAGCCAGCTTATCCGGAACCGTAGCGGAGAATTCCGCCAGATCGATCACGGAAAGGGTGGTCTTCTGTCCTGCACATTTCCGGTTGCACTCGTCCACGAAACCGTCGACGATATTCTTGCCGATCTCAACCGTCGGCATGGCTGTATTCTGGGAAAGAGCATTCAGCCAGTCGGTATAATACCAGCCGATACCCGGCTCCGTCTCTTCGGAGGCGATCAGGTAATCCGCATAGTTGCTGGTCATGATGGCCGTCTCAAGAGTTGCCATAAGGCAGGCATCATAACCGATGAAATCGAAGGTGACGCCGCCGTTCTTAAGAGCGGTATTCATACCGGTCAGATCCATGGAGCCGGAGTTCTTATAGCGCTCGTCATAGCCGTAACCGCTGATGGATCCGCCGCCGTGATCCCAGAAGATCAGGTCATACCGGTTGGCCGGATAATACTGAGCACAGAACTTGATGAACTCGGTCAGAGTTGCCGGATCCGTCATGGGCTTATCCCCTGCATCCGGAACAAGCTGTGCCAGCTGACCGTCCTGGATCCTGTAGATCTGGTTTGTGCTGTTGCTGATGCCGCTGGTCTTCCAGCCTTTGCAGCCACCGGTATAGATCAGGATATTGATATTGGAGGACAACGTAGCCGCTGCCATCTCACGCATATCGTTTGTGGCCATACCGCCCCGGGACTCCAGATCAGTACCGCACATATAAACCATGATGGTTATCTTGTCCTGACCGTTCCCCTTGATGGTCGTACGCTTCGGAGCTGCCGCCGGGCTGACTTCCGTGTTCAGCTTTCCGGTATTGCTCACACCGTTGTACCACTCAGCCGACGCAGAGCCGCTTCCGCCCAGTCCGCCTCCGCCGAGAAGACCCGACAGAAAGCTTCCCACACCGGAACTGCTGCTTCCTCCGGAACTGCCGCCGGAGCTTCCGCCCGGTGTCACGGTTCCCGAACTGCTGCTGCCGGAACCGGAATCCGTTCCGCCGCCACCGGAGAGTAACGCCGTAAGTCCGCCGCCGCCACCGAGAAGCAGAGCGATAATGATGGCGATGATCGAGGTCTTCCCTTTTCCGGCGCCGCCTCCGCTGCTGTCATCCCGCTTGGCGGAGCCTCCGGTCCGCCCTGCATAACCGTCCGCACGTCCCACCGGACCGTTGGTATTCACCGCCTCCCCGCGGCGTCCCATGGGTTTTGACGCGCCGGTCACATGCTTCTCTCTGTCACTGCTTTTTGGTTCCATCTTCTTCCCTCTTTTCCTCTTCGTAATGAAAGACAAGTATCACCTATATTTTTCCGGGGCCGAAGAAGGCACTGTCCTCTTCCGGACGGGTCGCCGTCTTCTCCACGGTGGTCATTTCCACACTTCCCGTAAGCTGCAGATGGTTATATGCAAATTCGATCCCTGCCTGTTTGTACCGGAACAGCAGAGCCTCCCGGATCTCACTGCAGGCAAAATAATTCTCCATGGCGGTATCCGTATTGATGAAACTGGTCAGCGTCACGGCGCTCTCCGCCAGATCGATCTTGATAAATACCGGCTCCTTCTTATCCTTCCGGACATCTATGGTCCGCTTGTTCTTTAAGATCTCTTCGGCAAAGATCTGTTTCGCCTTCTCCAGGATCACCGGATCCTGCGCCTGTTCATAGGTAATGGAGATCGTAAGGGGATATTTGTTCTCCCGGTTCTGGGTCGTCAGATTCTTCACGGTGGATTTGTCCAGAACCGAATTCGGTATGATCACCTCACCGTTATCCACGATACTCCGGATCGCGGTATGCCTCAGGGTCATGGACACGATAAAGCCGGAGATCGTCTCCCCTCCAGCCGTGATCAGCACCTGGTCACCCACATCAAAGGGACTGAAGGCCGCCAGGATAAAGCCATGTACGATGTTGCTGAGACCCTCCTGGAAGATAAATCCCAGCACCACAACGATCAGGGAACTGGACATCAGGATGGTACTTCCGAACTTCTGGATCGTATCCGAAAGCCCCGCCAGCCGGACTACCGTAAAAATGATCACGCCAAACTGAAGCATTCCTTTGACAAAGGATGCCTTGATCCCGCCCTTGCCCTTCTTTCCGGCTGCATGGAAGATCAGTCCGATGATCTTGCAAACGAGAAAGCAGCCCAGCAGATAGAGGGCCATCAGCACATATCGATTTTTCAGTAAAGTCCTAATCACATCCATACGAACATTTTACCAAAATACGAACTGTGAAACAATACAAAACTTGTACGCAGTCCCTGTTTCTGTTATAGTATACTTGTATATTTATGTGCACTTACGGCCAGATGATATTACGAGAAAGGAGGAACCGGATATGGAACGTATCCCTTATTATGATTTCAGTGCGTTCATGATCATACTGGTCCTTCTTTTTGCCATGTTCTTCCGCCGGATGATCCATGGGCGCGTAAATCATACATATCTTGTGCTCCTGATCGTTCTTCTGGCAACAACGGTCTGTGACGCTCTGTCTACCAGTGCACTCTCTATGATCGGTGATCCGGATACGAAAGTCGGGATCCGTTCGATTGCAAGCTTTGTCTACTTCGCCCTTCGAATCGCACTCGGACCGATCTATATCATTTTCATCGGTCACCTGACGGGAACCTGGCATAAATGCAGAACGTATGTGTCCTTCATGACCCTTTTTCTGGTTCCGTATTTCCTGTGCCTGATGCTCCTGGTCATAAACAGTTTCATCAAACCGATTATCTTCTATTATACACCGGAGGGGTATTATGCCCGTGGCGATCTGATCATCCTGTATTATATCATCGGCATATACTACATGATCTTCTCCTTCGTCTATCTGATGTGGTCGAAAAAATACCTGGGCAGCACGAAGTTCTATACCCTGCTGACACTTTTCCCGCTGACCATCATTGCCATGGTGATCCAGTATCTGAAGCCGGTATATCTTCTGGAAATGTTCGGCTACGCGATCTTCTCCATGCTGATCTCGAATATTGTCCTCCGGCCGGAGGAGTATCTGGATCCGATCACAAAGGCCAGATCCTACCTCTCCTTTAAAAACGATCTTCCGAAATTCTATCGTTCCGGAGTTCACGCCAGTCTGATCCTGATCAAGATCAAGAACTTTGACGGCCTGATGACGCTGCTGGGATCCGAAAAAACCATGCGTCTGGAGCAGGAGGTCGTAAATGTGATCCAGAACGTGGAATCCCCGCTGAAACGGTCTATCTTCCATCCGGTCTACAACATGCGGAACGGTCTTTTTATCGTTCTGGCCGACGGAGTACAACGGGAGGAATTCATCTATTCGGAGTCCCGGAGGATCTTCTCCAGACTGCAGGGAACCCATCATTCCAGTCATTTGGATCTGGATCTGGATATCAGCGTCTGCACCATCCGTATTCCGGAGGATATCGATAACTATAAGGAACTGATCTCCTTTGCCAATACCTTCCATCAGATCACATCCGATACGGAGGTGGCTGTTTTCTCCAGAGTTGCGCCGGAGAAGCAGTTCCAGATGAAGAATAATATCGATGAGATCATCACCCGCGGCATCGTGAATAAGAGTTTTGTGATGTATTACCAGCCCATATATTCCGTGAAGGAAAGGCGGTTCACTTCAGCCGAGGCCCTGATCCGTCTCTTCGACGAGAAGAACGGCATGGTTTCTCCTGCCATCTTCATTCCCTCCGCGGAAAAAAGCGGCGCCATCCATCAGATCGGTGAATTCGTTGTTCAGGATGTGTGCAGATTCATTTCCAAACAGAATATGGTAGTGCTCGGACTGAACTATGTGGAGATCAACCTCTCGGTCGTTCAGTGTATGCGGAATAACACTGTGGACAAGATCGAGAGTCTTCTGACAGACAATCATGTGGATCCGAAATACGTGAATTTCGAGATCACCGAGACTGCCACCGAATTCGTTCATGAGACACTTCGCTCCAATGTGCTGGCGCTTCACGATCACGGTCTGGAATTCTCCCTGGATGATTACGGTACCGGTTATTCCAATCTGCAGCGGATGGTGGACTTCCCCTTCAAGCTGATCAAGCTGGATAAAAGCTTCGTGGACCAGTGGGAGGATCCCCGGATGCGTACCGTGATCCAGAACACGATCCGCATGCTGAAGGATATCGGCAAGGAGATCGTGGTGGAAGGCGTGGAAACCAAGGAAGAAGCCGAATGGTTCGTGGAACAGAAATGTGATTATATCCAGGGTTATTACTATGCAAAGCCCATGCCGGAGGAAGAGTTCCTGGCGTTCCTGAAGAAACACAGATTACCCATCTCATGATCCTGCCGCCCCCGTGGCTGTAATGAATCGAGTAGGAGGGGGTGATTAACCCCCGTCCTCTCACACCACCGTGCGTACCGTTCGGTACACGGCGGTTTCAATAGTTGACGTGCACTGACTGGTACGCAAGGGCTAAATCATAGAAGCCTGCGCGTATCAGTCT
>JAFRWY010000088.1 GCA_017437905.1 Eubacterium sp. | reverse complement strand
TGCGGGCGTGCTGGGCATCGGAGAACCGCTGATCTACGGAGTGACGCTGCCGCTCGGGAAACCATTTATCACGGCGGGTCTCGGCGCGGGCTTCGGCGGTGCCTGGATCATGATGCGCCACGTGATGACGGACGCCTACGCACCGTCCGGCATCCTCGGTGTGACCATCACGCTTCCGGATAAGATGGTGGACTACTTGATCGGCTTCCTGATCTCTATCGTCATGGGCGCGATCATCACCTGGTTCTTCATCCCCGATACTGCATTAACCGACCCGAAAGGTTGACATAAAAGTACCTGCCACCAAGAGGAGAAAGAGAATGAAGGAAGTAATCTATGACACGGCCGGAATGGACGATATCGATGAACTGATCAGGCTCAGGATCGCGTATATGCTGGATGATTTCGGCACTGTAAGTGAGTATGAGAGGCGCTGTATGGAAGAACAATTGCCGGGGTATTTCAGGCGGAAGCTTGGAACGGAGCTGATCGCATTATAGAATGGATATATCAAATGATCCGAGGAAAATGGAATGAAATACGAAAATATCACAAAGGCAACCTTCCTCTCCCGGCCGAATCGATTTGTGGCAGAAGTGGAGCTGCAGGGCAGGAAAGAAATCGTACATGTAAAGAATACCGGCAGATGCAAAGAACTGCTGCTCCCGGGCTGTGAGGTCTGGCTCACCGCGCCCGGAACACCGGGCCGGAAGACCACCTACGACCTGGTGGCGGTACGGAAGAGCACAGGTGTCCTCTTCAACATCGACAGCCAGGCCCCAAATGCCGTCATGAAGGAATGGCTTGCGAAAGCGGACTACACCAGGGTCATTCCGGAATACAGATACGGAGATTCCCGCATTGACTTCTACATGGAGAAGGAAACCGAAAATGGAACTGCCCGGTATCTCATGGAGGTAAAAGGCTGCACCCTGGAGATTGACGGCAACGGTTACTTCCCGGATGCTCCCACCGAACGCGGCGTAAAGCACATCCGGGAGCTGATCCGTGCAAAGGAAGAAGGTTACGAAGCCATCCTTGCCTTCGTGATCCAGATGGATGGCGTGACGGAAGTACGCCCGCACATGGAAATGCATCCGGAGTTCGGCGAGGCCATGGAGGAAGCCAGGGCAGCGGGAGTGAAGATACAGTTCTATCCGTGCCATGTGGAGGCGGACACCATTATCATATAGCAAAGAAAGGATTTGGTGCGATTATGGGAGACGGACGTTCATTTAAATGCAGTAAATGTGGGAACAGTTACAGTGCTCGTTGGGGGATCGGATACCTGTATCCCGTGACTCACAGTGAAGAGATACAGAAGATAAAAGATGGCGAGTATGGTCAGGAGTGGAAGGATCTGTACCATAGTGCGGAACATGTAGAAGTTGATACGGAGGATCATGTCTATCTATGCGGAAAATGTGGTTGTTGGACGGTTGAACCGGGCTTGTCGCTTTATGTTCCGAATTACGCTGATGAACCATTGACGGAACAACAGGACGTTCAAGCGGATGAAAAACTCCAAGGAGATGACTGGTCTTTTCCGGATAACCTGGTGGGATGCCGCGTGTTAAGAGAAAGAGTCCATAAATGTACTGCATGCGGTGAGGTGATGCACGTAGCAACCAAAGAGGAAATACAACATCTTCGGTGTCCGGAGTGTGGCGGTGATCCGGAGGATGGAACGGGGGATAGGATACTGTGGGATTGATTGAGGGAATAAGATAAGAGGAATGAAAGTATTGCAGGTGTGCTATGGACGCTTATTTACGATGAATGGAGGCTTGGATTTGTTGCCAAATGTGATGATATTTCAGGCCTAATATGGTATAATATCGTGGGGGAATAATGGGGGTAAACGGGTTGTAGCACTGAAGGTTCAAGGAGAATTATACTGATCAAATGAATGCTCTCTACCCTTTTAGTTTTACGGTTACACATCAGTTCGTAAAATGGGTAGAGGGCTGTTTGTATATAGAAAACTTATGAATAACTGTGTATGGAGATAAGACTATTATCAAGATATGTTCAAACAGTATATTAATGGTGTACATTACCTTTAATTTAAAAACAAAAAAATAGAAATGGGTGTTAAGAAAATGGCAAATAGTACTCGCAACAAACATATATAGCTACCATCGAGTATGATTATCCGAAGTTCCACCTGTCCATGGATTGTTTTCTCTGCCGGATCATTTCCGGAGATCTGATCCTGAAGGAGCACGAGGCTGCAAGGTGGCTCAGCGAGGAAGAACTGGACAGCGTGGACTGGCTGCCGGCAGATATCACGATCATAGATAAAGTAAGAGAGATTTTATAGGAGCACCCCATGTTCAAAAAGCCCCCCATAACCGCATACACCTCCCTCTCCTGGAATATCTCCGGCATGCGTGTGACCCGGGAATACGAAATCCTTCATAAGGGCGAAGATACAGAAGTATCCGAGTACGAACTCCGCTGTGTCACCGGCGGTGGCAGGGAGCGGCAGCTGCTCAGGAGAGTCCTCTGCACGGAGCAGCGGATGCTGGAGCTTCTGAATGCATTTGATATCATGAAATGGGACGGATTTCACGGGAAGCATCCCCGGGGAGTGCTGGACGGAGAGATGTTCACCTTTCGGGCCACCGTAAATGACGGGGTAAGCATCCGTGCGGAAGGCTCGGCGAATTTCCCGAAGGGGTTCCGGGAGTTCCGGAGTGCGGTACATTTGCTGCTGGAAGAAGGGACGGACACACTATAAGATTACAGCGAGGAGAGAAGCGACATGGCACATTTCAACTGTCTGATCGTGGATGACGAGGAAGAACTGGCGAGGATGACCACCGAGTATTTCGGTATGTTCGACGTCAGTACGACATATGTCTGCAGTGCGGAAGACTGCTATGCATTTTTGGAAGAGAATACGGCGGATCTGATGCTGCTGGATATCAACTTGGGAGACGGTTCCGGCTTTGAGGTCTGCAGGAGAGTGCGGGCGGAGCGGCAGCTGCCGATCCTTTTTATCAGTGCCCGGCAGAGCGATGATGATGTGCTGGCGGCCCTCAGCATCGGCGGAGATGATTATGTGAAGAAGCCCTACAGCCTGTCCGTGCTCCTGGCGAAGGTCCGTGTGAACCTGAAGCGTGTGGAGCAGATGGAGAAGCTGAAGGAGGATGCGGAGCGGGGAAATGAGCACGTTTCCGGGGAGGCTGCGCCGGATGGTTCCGGACAGCAGGCCGGTGCCGCTGCGGAGGGTGCAACTTCCGGGGAAGAACGGCTCTATCCGGACGAGTCCACCATGTCCGTGGTCCTGGACGGAAGGAGGATCCCACTGAAGGCCAAGGAGTTTGCGCTTCTGGCATGCCTGTACCGGCATAAGAATACCATTGTGAAGAAAGAAACCCTCTTTGATGAGGTCTGGGGAGATACCTTCTACAGTGACGGAACGCTGAATGTCCATATCCGGAAGCTCCGGGAGAAGCTGGAGGAGGATCCGAACCATCCGGAGCTGATCCGGACGGTGTGGGGAACGGGCTACATTCTGGAGGAGTGAGGACGCCATGAAGGGCATACGCAGCATTTTGATACTATATGTTATTCTGATGGGAGCGGCACTGGCCGCTCTCATTATCATGCATGCGAATATGGAGTATAAGGGCCGGGACATCACCATCTATAATGACCGGCTGCTCTCCATGCAGGCGGAATATCTGGAAGGCGCCTCCGTGGAATCGCTGGAAGAGAAGTATGACTGCCGCATCCTGTTCGCTACATCCCTGACGGATTCGGAGCTATCGAAGATGTACAGCAACCGTTGGATGATCCTGGATTTTGCCCCGGGAGGTGACTACCTGGGGAAGGTGGCCTGGGATGATTCCTCCGCGGATTACGAGAAGGACCGGGACCGGTTCTTTGCGGTGGCGCTGATCTTCTGGGGTGTCATCGGAGCGGCCGGTGCCCTCCTGATCCTGATCCTCTATCTGCAAATGGTGCGCCCCGTACGGGAGCTTAGTGCCTATGCCACGGAGATCGCCCGGGGGAATCTGGATGTGCCCCTTCCGATCCGGAAGCATACCCTGTCCGAGAATTTTACGGAGAGCTTCGATCTCATGCGGGAGGAACTGAAGGCCTCCCGGGAGAGGGAAGCCCAGGCGGAGAAGACCAAGAAGGAACTGGTAGCGGACCTGGGCCATGACATCAAGACGCCGGTGGCCACTATCCAGGCTACCTGTGAGGTGATGGATGCGAAGCTCCGCCGGAAGCAGCAGGCCAGCGGACCGGACGGCTCCGTTAAGCTTTCTCCGGAGGAACTGGAGGATATGACAGGGAAGCTGGAAAGCATTTCCACGAAGACCGCCACCATCGACCGGATCATGGGGGATGTGTTCCGTACCACCATGGAGGAACTGGAGCAGATTCAGGTGGATCCTGCGGAGGAGAGCTCGGAGCTGATCGAGGACTGCTTCCGGAACCTGAAGAACTACGGGCGGATCATCCTGGATAACCCGATCCCCCGGTGTCTCGTGGTGATGGACCGGCTCCGGATGGAGCAGGTGATCGACAATGTGGTGGGGAATTCCCACAAGTACGCGGGCACGGACATCCATGTGGCCTTCGAAGAGGTGAAGGACGCGGCAGGAACATTTATCCGCATCCGCATCAGCGACAGCGGTCCCGGGGTGGATGAGGAGGACCTGCCTCTCATCACGGAGAAATACTACCGGGGGAAGCTGGCGGAGGCAAAGAACGGCTACGGCATCGGCATGTATCTGGTGAAGTCCTACATGGAGAAACAGGGCGGAGGCCTCGAGTATTACAACGACCACGGTTTTGTGGTGGAACTGCTGGTGAGGAAAGTATAGTCCGCAGGAAATTCCTTTGAACCGCAGGGCATTCTATGGTATGATTATAGTATCTGTTGTTTGCTTGCGGAATCGGAGTGTGTTATGGGGGGAACTGCAACAACGAAAAAGAATTCCACGTGGCTGATGCGGCGACTGGTTTTTAAGCCTACGGCAGCGAATCTGCTGCTTATGATCGTAATGATCGGGGTGAATCTCGGGGGCCATTATCTGGCGGATGCTCTGAAGCTGCCTGTCTGGCTGGATACCATAGGAACCATGGTGGTGGCGATCCTGCTGGGGGCTATGGCCGGTGCCATAGTAGGCGGTCTGTCCGTTCTGATCATGGGACTGATCGACGGATCCTCACTCATTTTTGTTCCTATCGGTCTGCTGGTGGGACTGCTGGTGGGATTTTTCTATCCCCGGGAGGAGGGGAAGCAGCCGGGCAGTGTCCGGGAAGAGAACGGACGGCTTCTCACTACGGTATCCGTAGCGATCCTTGTGGCTCTCCTTAGTTCTCTGTTATGCATTCCGCTGAACATGAAACTGAACGGGGGCTATACCGGTAATCTGTGGGGAGATGCGCTTTATGACATGCTTTCCCGCAACATGGATTCACCGTTGCTGAATGCGTTCATGGCGGAGATTTTTGTGGATATCCCCGATCGCGTGATCTCTCTCGGTATCGCGATCTTTCTGACCAAATTCCTGAAATTATTTACCCAAAAGAGCAGGAAACCCTCCGCGGCACGGACTGCGGCGAAGGGTATGGTTGTGTTGCTCCTTCTGTCATACGGTGCATTATCCCTGCGGCCCATGGCGGTCCGTGCGGACGGAGCCGTGGAGGAGCCTGATTATGATGCGGATTACGAGACTGTGGTCTATAACAAGGAGTCCGGTATGCTGGCTTCGGAGGTAAATGCCGTGGCCCAGACCAGGGACGGGTATCTCTGGATCGGAACCTACTCCGGCCTCTACATGTACGACGGAGTCCGCTTCAATGAGATGCACATCGAAGAGCATATCCGGAACGTCATGTGTCTCTTCGTGGATTCCGGCGGACGTCTCTGGATCGGGACAAATGACAGCGGCGTGGTCTGCTATGACACCTACAGCGGAGAGACCATGCATTTCAGTACGGAGAACGGTCTTTCTGCGGATTCTGTCCGGACCATCGGAGAGGACAGCAACGGGAACATCTATCTCGGCACCGTACAGCATGTCTCCATGGTCAGCCCGGAAGGAAAACTCCGGACCTATAACGCATGGGAGACGATCCTCTATGCGGTGGATTTCCAGAACCTGGGAGACGGCTTGGTGGGCGGCGTCACAAATGACGGAACCGTGTTCCTTACAAGAGACGGAAAGCTTCTCGCCACGAAACGGTATGAGAAGGATGAAGATATCCAGTTCCGGAAGCTCTGCTTCATGCCGGACAATGTGGTGATGGTGGGTACAACGTCGGAGGAACTGGAGTTCTTCCGGCTGGACGGAGAGGACCTGGTGCCCCTGAAGACCGTCAGCATGGGGGAACTGGGCTATGTAAACAAGCTGCTTTATTCGGAGAAGATGGGCGGCGTATTCCTCTGCTGTGAGAACGGCATGGGCTTCTATGTCCCTTCCACCGGGAAGGTGAAGGATATGACCCGCTCCAATTTCCGCGGCGCCGTAGGCGACGTGTGTGTGGATGAGCAGGGCAATATCTGGTTTGCCTCGAATAAATACGGTCTGCTCAAGTATTCCCGCACCCTGTTCCGGAATATCTTCCAGAAGACGAATCTTCCCCAGGGTGCCGTAAATGCCCAGTGGCTTGCAGGCACGGAGCTCTATATCGGTATGGATAAGGGCGTCCGGATCATTGATATCGAAACCCAGAAGGAAGTGAAGAAGTCCTGGCAGGAGACCCTGGCGGAGGACCGTGTCCGGAACATCATCATGGATTCCAAAGGGAATCTCTGGATCAGCATGTTCGGGCAGAGCGGTGTGGTCCGGATCGGCCCGGATCAGAAGCTGACGGACGTGGATGCGGAAAATGATTTCTTCCTGGGAGGCAAGGGCCGTTCGGTGATGGAGCTGTCTGACGGACGGATCATGATCGCCGGAAGGATCGGTCTCTTCCTGTATGAGGACGGGAAGATCAGCCGCAGGATCGGCGTGGGTACCGGACTGGAGAACCAGACCGTGCTCTCCATGGTCCAGATGGAAAGCGGTGCCGTGCTGGCGTCCACCGACGGCGACGGTGTGTACGAGATCGAAAATGATATCGTGGTCCGCCATATCGGCCGGGAGGATGGCCTGGAAAGCGGCGTGGTCATGCGGATCGTGCCCTGTGCCGGCGGATTCATCTATGTCTCCAGTAATGCGCTGTATTATGATAATACGAAGCAGGTACGGCGGCTGGAGAATTTCCCCTACAGTAACAATTACGACGTGATGATCACCGGAGACCGGACCTGCTGGGTTACCTCCAGTGCCGGACTCTATAAGGTGAAGGAAGCAGATCTTCTCGGGGATGAGAAGGATTATGCTTATACGCTTCTGAATACCAACTGGGGACTTACGACTTCATTTACCGCCAATTCCTGGAATGTGGTAAATGGCGAGGAACTCTTCCTCTGCTGTACGGACGGTGTTCGTTCCTTCCGTTCGGACGGATACGATACCATCAATTCCTCCTTCCAGATGCATCTGGAGAAGGCAGTGATCGACAATGAGGAGATTCCGGTACAGAACGGACGGCTGGTGATCCCCGCAAAGGACGGACGTATCCAGTTCTATATCGCAGTCAATAACTACACCCTTTCCAATCCGAGGGTCAACGCGTATCTGGAGGGGGCCGGGGACGAGGGTCTTGAGTGCTATCAGAACGAGATCACGCCCCTGATCTACACGAATCTGCCCTACGGTGAATACATGCTTCATATCCGGGTGTCGGATTCGGTGTCCGGCCAGTCCATGAATGCCGAGATCCCGGTGGAGAAGATGGCCATGCGGTATGAGTACCTGAGCTTCCGGGTCTACCTGTTCATCGTGTCGGCGCTTTTCGTGATGTATGTATTCTTCCTGTTCCGGGAATTCGCCCGGAGAGCGGCCAGGATCAGCGGTCTTCAGAAGGAAATGTCCACGGATCCCATGACCGGTCTTCTCAACAAGTCCGGTTCCGAGAAGGCCCTTCGGGTCTGCTGTGAGCAGCAGACCGGTATCCTGATGATGATCGATCTGGACAGCTTCAAGCTGGTGAACGATCTCTACGGACATGATATGGGCGACAGGATCCTGATCCGTTTCGCGGAGCTGATCCGTGAATCCACCCATGAAGGGGATGTGACCGGACGACTGGGCGGTGACGAGTTCGTTGCATTTATGAAGGATACCCTGGACCGGGATGAGGTGGAGCGTGTCACACGGCAGCTGAACCGTGAGATCGTGAAATCGGCGAAGGA
>JAFRWY010000087.1 GCA_017437905.1 Eubacterium sp. | reverse complement strand
GGACAAGAATACCCATCAGTGGATCGATGAAGGCGTAAAGAGCTTCCTTCTTGCCAACAGCTATGAAAGTCAGAAATCAATGAGTTATGATGAGATCAAGGCAGCTGCGGAGAAGAGAATGGCGGATGCGCTGGCCGCTGCCCCCGAAACCTTTGATACGAATCAGAAACTGGCCGGTGACGGAACCGCCATTGCCTGGATCATGTGGGATTCCCAGGACTGGAACATTGTCTACAGCGTGGGCGATACCTACGATCCGGATTCCAGGACCGCAGGAGTTAAGGCTACGGATGTGGAGGTGACCGGTGAGGGAACCTACACTATCGCTCTGGATTTTACCGGAACGGATGCAAAGAAGTCCATCGGAACCGCATTTTCCGCTATCGGTATCGCCAATGGGGAGGAGCTCTTCCCCGGCTATGTGATCGATATTAAGAAGATTCTGATCAACGGTAATGAATATAAAATGAACGGCCGGAACTACACCTCTTCGGATGACGGTCTCTGTACGAGAAGTAATCTCTATAATGAGTGGGTGCCCAGTGTCCCTGACGATGCAAGAACCCGCGGCGGAGGAACCGCGGGCTGCAGCCCGACGGTTCTGGAGAAGGAATGCGGAGATGTGGAGACCATCGAGATCACATTTGAATATGTACCAGGTGCGGCAGGCATCTCGGAGAACGATGCGAATTCCAAGAATTGATGACAGGGAATTCCGAGTGGATGTCATTCTGAGGCGGAGCCGTAGAATCATAAACGTGGTATGAATATGAAACATAAGAAGTATGACACCGCAGCCTGGCTGCAGCATATTGAAGAAGGGATTGAAGCGGGTCCTTACCGTCCGGACTGGGAAAGCCTGACCCGGATGGAGGTGCCTGACTGGTTCCGGGAGGAGAAACTTGGAATCTTCATCCACTGGGGACCTTACAGTGTTCCGGCCTTCGGAAATGAGTGGTACAGCCGGAATATGTACATCCAGGGCACTCCCGAATATGAGCATCATATATCCGCTTACGGTCCCCAGAAGGACTTCGGATATAAGGATTTTATCCCGATGCTGAAGGCCGGGCATTTTAATCCTGAGGAATGGATCCGGCTGTTTCGTGAAGCGGGTGCCGGGTACATTTTCCCCGTTGCCGAACATCATGACGGTTTCCAAATGTACGGCAGCAATCTGTCCGATTGGAATGCGGTGGAAATGGGCCCCCACAGAGATATTCTGGGTGAACTGAGACTGGTAGCCGGGGCGGAAGGACTGCATTTCTGCACCTCCAGCCACAGAGCGGAGCACTGGTGGTTCATGAGTCACGGGAAAGAATTTGACAGTGATGTGAAAGATCCTCTGGAGAAGGGCGACTTCTACTGGCCCGCCATGCCGGAACGTGACAATTTCGATATGGAGAGTGAGCCGTATCCGACAGAGGAATATCTTACGGACTGGCTGATCCGGACCGTAGAGCTGGTTGACCGGTATCAGCCGGAACTGTTATACTTTGACTGGTGGATCCAGCATAAGGCCTTTGTGCCTTATCTGAAGCGCTTTCTGGCTTATTATTATAACCTGGGGGTCCGTCTCGGACGTCCCGTGGCAGTATGTTATAAGCATGACGCCCTGGCCTTCGGTGCGGGTATCGTGGAAATGGAGAGGGGAGGCTTCCGGGATGCGGTTGCATTTCCATGGCAGACGGATACCGCAGTTGCATGGAATTCCTGGTGTTATACGGATGCGCTGGAATATAAGGACAGCCGGGTGATCATAGAGACCCTGATCGACATCGTAAGCAGAAACGGGAATCTGCTTCTGAATATCGGTCCGAAGGCGGACGGCACGATCCCGGAGGGAGACCGGAGGATTCTTACTGAGCTGGGGGCCTGGATGAGGGTGAACCGGGAAGCAATCCGGGGGGCTAAGCCCTGGCGGATCGCAAAGGAAGGCCCCACGGAGGAACGGTCCGGTTCCTTCTCGGAGGAAGCAAAGAATTATACGGAAGAGGATTTCCGGTTTACCACCTCCGGCGGAAAACTTTACGTATTTATTCTCAGGAAACCGGAAAGCGGTATGGTCTCGATCCGATCCCTCGGAAGAAAGAACCGGCCGGAGGCAACCGCCTGTCTGGAGCATGTAAAGGAAGTGACGCTGCTGGGGTGCGACGTACCCTGCAGCTTTAATATGACGGATGAATGTATGATCGTAAAGCTCCCGGAGGATACCGGATGCAAGGCCAAGGAAGACTTACCGGTGGTTTTACGGATCCGGCAGGAGTAAAAGACAAAAGCAACGAAGTTAAGGTAGAAAAGAAGTAAACGAAGGAAAAGGAGAAGATTCATGATCCGATTTTATGAAGAACCCGGTGCGCTGATCATGCGCCGGAAGAATGAAACCCTGAGACTTGAGGGATGGGGAAAGGATGCTCTGCGTGTCCGTTCCACGATCCTGCCCAAGATACCTGAGGCGGCGCATGCCCTGACGGAGGAAGTGAGCCACACTGCAACCACCGCTGTAAACGGTGAGTCTGCAGAGATCGTGAACGGCGATATCCGTGCAACGGTCAATGAAGTGGGTGTGATCTGTTTCTACAGGAAAGCAGGGGATGACTGGAAGCTGATCCTGCAGGAATATTACAGCTTCTACGGCGGATCCATCCGGAGGGAATCCATCTGCTTTAAGATCCTTTCCCGGGAATATCAGGGCATCGGCTCCGATACCTTCCGTCTTACAACACGGTTTGAATCCGACCCGGAGGAGAAGATCTTCGGTATGGGGCAGTACCAGCAGCCTTTCCTTAATCTGCGGGGTTGTGTGCTTCCGCTGGAGCAGAGGAATTCCCAGGTATCCGTTCCCTTCCTGGTTTCCGACAAGGGATATGGAATGCTCTGGAATAATCCCGCCACCGGTGAGGTTTCCTTTGCAAACAATCTGACCAAATGGATCGCTGACGAGACGGATACCATGGATTACTGGATCACCGTGGCTGAGAATCCGAAGAAGCTGGTGGAGAACTATACCGCCTGCGTGGGCCGGGCTCCCGTGATGGAGGAGGATTATCTCGGCCTCTGGCAGTGCAAGCTCCGTTACCGCACTCCGGAAGAGGTACTTACCGTTGCCCGGAAGTACAAAGAACTGGGGATCAAGCTGGATGTGATCGTCATCGACTTCTTCCACTGGCCCTATCAGGGTGACTGGCGGTTCGATCCCACCTACTGGCCGGAGGATAAGGTAAAGGCCATGGTGGACGAGCTTCACGGCATGGGCACCAAGGTCATGATCTCCGTATGGCCCTCCGTGGATAAACGCAGTGAGAACTTCTATGAAATGTACGAGAAGGGCTATCTTTCCCGCACGGAGCTGGGTTCCGAACAGACCTACGACTATCAGGGAGACTGCGGCACCGTGGATTATTTCAATCCCGAAGCACAGCAGTATGTCTGGGAGAAATGTAAGAAGAACTACCGCGACCTGGGGATCGACCTCTTCTGGCTGGATAACTGCGAGCCGGATCAGGTGAAGTATGATTTCAACAACGTCCGTTACTATAACGGCCGTGCCAGCAAGGTAGTAAATGAATATCCCAAGAAATGTGCAGAGGCATTCTACAACGGACTTACTAAAGACGGAGAGGAGCATTTTGTAAGTCTGATCCGTTCCAACTGGGTGGGCGGACAGAAGTACCGCACCCTGCTTTGGACCGGTGATGTACAGAGTAACTTCGAATCCTTTAAGGATCAGGTGATCGCAGGACAGAATGTGGGTCTTGCGGGTATTCCCTGGTGGACCACGGATATCGGCGGATTTATGACGGAAGACGTAAATGATCCTGCCTTCGTGGAGCTTCTGATCCGCTGGTATCAGTTCGGAGCGTTCTGTCCGATCCTCCGTATGCACGGAGACCGGGGTCCCTTCAATATCGAGCCTTTGGATAACCGGGATTTCGGCGGCGGATATCTTCACACAGGCCAGCCGAACGAACTTTGGAGCTATGGAGAGAAAGCATACCGGATTATGAAGAAGTATCTGGATCTTCGCCTTTCCATGAAGGATTATATCGCAGGCCTGATGAAGGATGCGGCAGAGACCGGCGCACCGCTGATCCGTACCATGTTCTTCGAATTCCCGGAGGATCCGCAGTGCTGGAATCTTCCGGAACAGTATATGTTCGGACCGGATTATCTGGTGGCTCCGATCCTGGAGGCGGGTGCTACGGAAAGAACCCTGTATCTTCCGAAGGGCAAGTGGAAAAATATCGAAAATGGTGATATAGTAGAGGGTGGGGAGATGATCACTGTCCCCGCGCCGCTTGATGTGATCCCCGTTTTCCAGCGTGTATAGACTCTCGCTTTGGCAGATACTCTGTCAGGAGGGCCTGTACCGGAGAACGTTTCGGGAACAGCGATTTTTGTTCATGTAAGGTGATATGTTCAGAGCGATCGGTAATCATCTGAAGAATCTGAAATTGCGGCAGAGAATGCTGTTGGTGTATGCCATCGGTTGTTTTCTGCCGCTTATTTTAGTGACGCTTTTCATGTTCAATTCCTCCCGACGGTCCCTTACGACACTGCAGATCAACAATGAGAAGGATAAGCTGGAGGAAGGACAGACGCTGATCGAAGCGGACATGCATCTGGCCGTGGAACTCTCCGAGCGGATCTATTTTGAACCGAAGGAACAGATGATCGGTGTGCCGGTTGTGGGAAGTGCGGAGGATAAACTCTTTGACTATCGTAGTTTTAAGGAACTGACCGAATATGTCCGGAAGTATTACGGTAACATTTCCAGTATCTGTATCTATGTATATCCGGATACGGTGGATCATGTGGATAACCGGTATTTCCGTCTGATCACGGATACCATTCAGGAGAAGAACTGGTATATCAATACCATGAAGCAGCCCGGCATTCCCAGCTGGTCATATCTTACGGACCTGGGTACCGGCCGTCGGAGCATCCGTCTTACCCGTGTTCTCTATACCAGGGAATATGAGGTGGCCGGAATCATCAGTATATCCATCGATCCGTCCCTTACATATGATTTTGTAAACGGACTGGATGGTTATGCCTTTATGACCCTGAACGAGGATGAACTGGTTCATTCGAACTTTGATCTTACGACCGGTGAAATGAAGGAGATCTACGGGATCATTGACCGGAAGAAGACCGAGGAATTCACCTTCCGTGAGGAGAACAGTTTTCTGTCCTACGTCAGGATCACGCCCCGGTATTCCGAAGATCATTATGATATCATTGTGATCCGTCCCTATGACGAGATCGATTCCGCCATCCGCGGCTCCGCTGCCCAGACCATTATCCCGTTGCTTGGGGGTGTGCTGGTTATGGGTCTTGCCATCATCCTGCTGAACAGCTGGTTCTCCCGAAGGATCACAGCCCTCGGAAAGGCCATGCATAAGGTGGTGGAGAAGGATTATGATACCGAGGAAACCGGTATCGGTGATGCAAAGGATGAGATCTATGATCTTTATACGGATATGAATAAAATGGTGCAGGACATGCAGTCCCTCACCGAAGCCGCCGCTGAGGAACGGGTACAGAAGGAGCAGCTTTATTCCCGGCAGAAGGATGTGGAATTTAAAATGCTGGCAACCCAGATCAACCCGCATTTCCTCTATAATACACTGGAAAATATCCGCATGCTGGCCATGATCAACAAGGAGAAAGAGATCGAGGATATTTCGGTCCGTCTGACCCGTCTTCTCCGGAGTTCCCTGGAGGCCGGGAGCGAACTGAAGACCCTGGCCTGGGAGATGGATAAGGTGGACTGTTACCTGAAGATCCAGGAATACCGTTTCGGTGACCGGATCACGGCGGTACAAAGCTTCGATCCGGAAGTGGCGGAGCGGTATATGATCATGCCTTTCATCGTGCAGCCCTTTGTGGAGAATGCATATGTGCATGCCATGGAGGATATGGATGAGGGGGGAAGGATCGACATTTCCGCGGAAGTCGGTTCCGAAATCAGTATATCCATCCGGGATAACGGAAACGGTATGTCGAAGGAGGAACTGGAGAGCCTCCTTAAGGCCATGAATGATTTTGAGAATCTGGACCGGACCCATATCGGGGTTGTCAATGTAAACCAGCGGATCAAGCTCCGGTTCGGTGACCCCTACGGTGTGACCATCGAAAGTACGGAGGGTGAGGGAACCACGGTACGGATCACAATGCCGCTGATCCCTGCGGATCAGGAATAAAGAGTATAAACCATGCTGCGCTGCCGGCATGGTTTTTTCTATAATGACAGACACTAAAAATTAGAGCATATGAAGTAAAATTCTTGAGGTATATTTCCACCCCCTTTGTTGTTACAATCAGTACAGTAAAAAGCGTAGTGGGTACCTGTATGGTATCCGAAGGTACAAAGGAGGATGGAATATGAAGAAGATGTTCAAGCGTCTATCTGCTGCCGTTCTTGCCAGTGTTCTTGCCGTAGGTTTCGTGCCCGGCATCGCACATGCTGGAGAGCAGCGGGATGCAGAGATCGCAGCTTATGCAGACGGAACTGCATATCTTTCGATCAACAACTCTGACTGGGCGGATTTTGAAGCAACCTACACCACGGCAGAGATCAAGGGAGACGGTACTTACACCGTATCCATGGAAGCAAAGGAACCTCAGAATCTTGCACAGTTCAATGCCCTTCAGGTAAAGAACGGTGAGAGAGTGATGGGTAACAAGTCCATCGTAACCGTGGATGAGATCAAGATCAACGGTGAGAAGATCGAGATGGCAGGCTACAGCTACACCTGCTCTGCAGACGGCGCCGGCATCGAAACACGTGTAAACCTTTACAATGAATGGAACAAGCCTACGGATGAAAGCGGAAATGTAGCAGCTGATACCCGCTGCACACAGGATGCAAAGGGTGCAACCCCGATGCTCTGGGGTTCTGACAAACTGGAAGGCTTCCAGTCCGTAGAAGTAACCTTTACAGTATCCGATTTCGGAAAGAACGAAGCAGCGGAATCCGCAAAGACCAAGGTTGCCGAGCCGCTTCCGGCAGAGGGAACCGAGTCCTACATCACATTCGCAGACAGCGGCTGGGCAAACCAGTGGTGGAATGACGGAAATGAATATGCGACAGTTACCATGAACAAAGCTACTGTAACAGGCGAAGGCGAGTACACCGTATCCTGCGAGATCAATGCAACTGCAGAAGCTCCGGCAAAGGGCCTGGCATTTGTGGATGTTGAGATCAAGGACGGCGAGAAGTATTTCCCCTACGGCGTTATGGATATCAAGTCCGTAAAGATCAACGGCGAGGAAGTTACTCTGGCAGGAAAGACCTACACAAGCTCCGATGATCAGGTTACAACCCGTGTAAACCTTTACAATGAATGGGTAAATCCCTCTGATGCAGGTTTCGGCGGAAGAACACTGGACGGTGCTGCTGATGTCATCCCGACACCGGTAGACGCTAAGGCTTATGCAGAAAAGGACATCAAGTCCATCGAAGTAACCTATACACTTGTAGCTGACGGAAAGCCCTTCGGTTCCTACGTTGAGGCTGAGGCAGAAGAAGTCGATACCACAGGCCCCTGGACCGCATTCCTCATGTTCTCCGACGGCAAGGAGCAGTCCTGGCAGAACTTCAACATGGGCGTTGGTAACGAAGTATCCGTAACCGGTGACGGTGTCTACGAAGTATCCCTTACAGCTGAGCAGGTTGCAGCAACCACAAAGGCTGAGCCGCAGGACGGCGCACTTGTATTCCTGGTTGATATCGACGGAATGGGCAAGGCTATGAAGTCCGTCGGAACCCTTCGTGCAAATGATAAGGATGAGCTGAAGGATACAGACGCAAAGGTACGTATTGCAGTATTTGTTGACGGAAAGAAGATCACATCCAATTCCGATATGCTGGTTCTCGGTGATATCGAGGGTAACGGACGTTTCCGTATCGATATCTCCAATGCATATGACGGATCCGGCACAGGCATGTCCGAGGCACCGGCAGTTGATTGTGCAGCACTGACTCCCGAGAAGGAGATCAAGGTAGTATTCTCCATCTCCGGTACCGGCGTTGGTACTCCGGGCGAGACCAATCTGGACAAGTACCTTGAAGATAAGGGTTACGTGGAAGCAGCAACCGAAGCTACAACCGAGAAAGCAACCGAGGCAGCGACTGAAGCAGCAACCGAGGCTACAACCGAAAAGGCAGAAGAGAAGAGCGGACTTTCCGCAGGTGCCATTGCAGGTATCGCATGCGGCGGTGTTGCAGTAGTCGGAGCAATCATCGGTGTTGTATTCGCTACAAAGAAGAAGAAAAACTAATTAACCCTCTTATAAATACTAACCCTTTCATTAATCCTTTCCTGACAGCATGTCCTTTGCGGCATGCTGTCATTTTTTCGTTCAGCACTGCCATGATGTACAAATATCCTATGTATTTTTATTCAATATATTGAGGTATTATTTCAGGGGTTCTTATTCTATACTGTACATAGTGAAAATATGCGGAAACTCTGCAGATTGGAGGGATGTTATGGGCGAGAAGGAATCTGTCACAAGTAACAACGGAAACCCTGTGACGGATACGGAATACATCGCAAAAGCTAAAGAAAAAGACAGGGCCGAAACTCCGGAGGGGATCAAGGTGGACATGTCCAGGATCCGTGAACTGGAGGCCGAGACCCGGGCGGTTGTGAATAAGAAAAAGGAACGGGTGAAGGAACCGGTGGGACCGGTCTATGCGGTACACCGCATTGCGGCGCTGCTGATGTTCTTTCTGATCTTTATCCCGAACTTTTCCCCTGCAGCGCTGTCTTCCCTGATCGGAAAGAATCTGTCGCTCTTCACATCGGCCATATCCTACAACAGTCTGGTGGAAAATGTGGGCCGTGGATTCCGGAGAGGCTGGGTGGAGGAAGGAACCTTCCATCTCCTTTTTATCGCATGTATCGTCACATTGGTCGGTATTCTGGTAATCTCCTCGGCAGCCTGCCTGAACCTGGGAAACCGGAAATGCAAGCGTCTTTCCTTCCTGATCAGTTTCGGCGGGATCGTTGTTCTCGGTGTGGGACTGGGACTGACCCTGGCAGCCTACGGACAGTTTAAGGACTGCGCAAATCAGGAAAAGGTAGGTGCAACATTTGCATCCGGAATCATCGTATTCGCCGTTCTGGCCGTGATCATTCTCGTGGCAACCATCATCGAGATGATCTGCACTCCGAAGCCGGAGAAGAAGGAACGCTACTCCATGGAAACACGCTTCAAGCTGTTCCTGATGTTCCTGCCCTTCGCACTTCTGGCCTTTGTATTCTGCTACCTGCCTCTTTGGGGATGGAGATACTCCTTCTTCGATTACAGGGCGGGAGGCGAGCTTTCCAGCGAAACTTTTGTTGGTTTTAAATGGTTCAAGTATCTTTTTGAAAATGCAGCAACACGTTCCGAACTCTTACGTGTGCTTCGTAACACCCTGGCCATGAGCGGCCTGGGAATTCTGACCAGTTTTGTACCGCTTGCATTTGCGGTGTTCCTTACGGAGATCAAGAGCAAGCCCTTCAAGCGTATCGTACAGACCTTTACCACGATCCCGAACTTCATCAGCTGGATCCTGGTGTACACGGTTGCTCTGGCAATCTTCTCCACGGATGGTTTCATCAATACCATCTTCGGATCTACTGGAAATCATCTGATGGGTGATAACTTCACCTGGCTGAAGATGCTGGCTTGGGGCTTGTGGAAGGGCGTCGGCTGGTCGGCCATCATTTACATCGCGGGCATTGCGGGCATCGACCGGCAGCTGTATGAAGCGGCTACGGTGGACGGCGCAGGGCGGTTCCAGAGGATCTGGCATGTAACGATCCCCGGACTGCTTCCCACCTACATGGTAATGCTTCTGATGGCAGTGGCCGGAATGCTTTCCAACGGACTGGATCAGTACCTGGTATTCAGTAATGCGGATAACATGAATCATATGGAGGTCCTTGACCTTTACGTATATCATCTGGGATTCGACGGCGGAAGCATACCGCTGTCCACGGTCATCGGTATGGCGAAATCCTTAGTCAGTGTAGCCCTTCTCTTTATGGCAAACGGCATATCGAAGCTGGTTCGTAAAGAGAGCATCATATAGGAAGGAGGTAAGGAATGGACGTCGGAGAGAAAGAACTGAAACGAAAAGACAAAAAGAAGATCATCCTTGCCACCACCCCTTCGGGCGAGACAATTGAGATCAACGCCAAGAGTACAAAACACAAATACACCGGAGCAGACATCGTGTTCTACATCGCGGATTATCTGTTCTTCATCATTTTCACCATATCGTGTATCTTTCCTTTCTACTATATCTTCATCAACACGATATCGGATCCGAAACTGGTAAACAGCGGTTCCATCAACTTCATCCCCCGGGGGCTGAACATTCAGAGTTATCTGGCGCTTTCAAATGCCAGTGACCTGGGAAATGCAGTGCTGGTATCCGTGGCACGTACACTTCTGGGAACGGCACTGATGGTTCTGGCATCCGCATTTGTCGGATACCTTGTGACCAAGAAGGAAATGTGGGGCAGGAAATTCTTCTACCGGTTCCTGGTCATCACCATGTATTTCAACGCCGGCCTTATTCCCTGGTACCTGAATATGCAGATGCTGGGACTTACCAACAGCTTTGCCGCATATATCATTCCGGGAATCGTGGCGCCGTACAACATCATACTTGTAAAGACATATATCGAATCCATACCCGGGGAACTGGAGGAGAGTGCGTTCATAGACGGGGCCTCCTTCTTCACGGTGTTCCGAAAGATCGTCTGGCCGCTGTCGAAACCGATCCTGGCCACCATAGCGATCTTCGGTGCCGTGGGTCATTGGAACAGCTTCCAGGACTCTCTGATCCTGATGTCGGATTCACCGCATCTTTACACATTGCAGCACCGGTTGTACATTTATCTTAATACCAGCAGCAATATCGCGGCGATCATGAATAAGCCGGGTGCAGGCAGCAATACCGCACTGGATTTTGCAAATAACGGACTTCTGATCAAGTACACGGTATCCATGGTATCGGTGATCCCGATCCTTCTGGTATATCCCTTCATGCAGAGATACTTTGAAGAGGGTATTATGCTGGGCGCAGTTAAGGGTTAAACAAGAATAAAGTTTGATCGATCATTCGATCGCAGGGAGGATTAAAATGAAAAAGAGATGGTTTTCGAAAAAATCACTGAGGAAGAAAGCAGCCATCGGTCTTGCCATGGCTACGATGCTCGGTTCGCTGGCAGGCTGCGGCGGTTCCTCTGACGGAAGCACCGGTGCGGACGGAACCGCAGCCGGCTCCGAAAGCGGAAGCACGGACGGCTCCGGAAGCGGTGATGCCGGGAACAGGGAAGCGGTTACACTTACGGTTTACTCCGAGCGTGCCAACTATTCCGGTATGCAGGA
This sequence comes from Eubacterium sp., assembly GCA_017437905.1. GTDB lineage: Bacteria > Bacillota > Clostridia > Lachnospirales > Lachnospiraceae > Eubacterium_Q. The sequence goes on along the minus strand of JAFRWY010000087.1, from coordinate 1,063 downwards.
AGGCTGGGGTGCAAAGCTTCTGAAGGATAAGTTCAATGTAGAGCTTAACATCGTCCCCAACGGCGAGGGTGTCTTTGATACCCGTATGGAATCGGGAAATCTCGGGGATATCGTGATCTTCGGTTCCGAAGGCGATTATATGCAGGCAAGAGATGCGGGCCTTCTCTTTGACTGGGAAGAGGATAACGTTCTTGCGGATTACGGTCCTTATATTAAGGAGCATATGCCTTATGCCCTGGAAAAGAACCGTGACATGAGCAGTGACGGCAAGATCTATGGACTCGGTTATGAAGTAGCTACCAACTCCAACGATCTTCAGAGCTTCTTCTATACCTGGGATATCCGCTGGGATCTCTATGCACAGCTGGGATATCCGGAAGTTAAGAACCTGGATGATCTCGTAAATGTATTTGTCGAGATGAAGAAGATCTGTCCGACGGACGACAACGGTAAGCCTACGTATGCGGCATCTCTCTGGCCGGACTGGGACGGTGACAGGGTAATGTATGTTAAGTCCACCGCAACCGCATTCTACGGCTATGATGAGTTCGGTGTCGGTCTTTATGATCCCTCCACCGGTACCTTCCACGGAGCATTGGATGACAATTCCCCGTACCTGGAAATGCTGGATTTCTATCACAAGCTGTATATGAACGATCTGCTGGATCCGGACTCCATGACAACCACCTATGATACCATGATCCAGAAGGTAAAGAGCAGCGGTACATTTTTCTCGATCTTTAATTATGCAGGATGTCTTGCATATAACACACCGGAGCATATGGAGAGCGGACGCATGATGAAGTCCCTGACACCCACGGAAGCTTCTCCCATCGTTTACGGTCTGAATGTCCTGGGCGGCAATAACTACTGGGCGATCGGTAATAACAGCGAGTATCCGGAGCTTTGCATGGAGATCATCAATTACTTCTGCACTCCGGAAGGACGTATGAACATGGAGTATGGTCCGAAGGGCGTTACCTGGGACTATGACGAAGACGGAAATACCTACTTTACCGAGCTCGGTAAGAAGACGAACTCCGACGGCTCCACAGTTCTTGAG
>JAFRWY010000086.1 GCA_017437905.1 Eubacterium sp. | reverse complement strand
GTTGAGTTCATCGAATCCAACCCCGGTCTTCGTTCCCGTTTCAACAAGTACATCCATTTCCCGGATTATCAGGCCGGCGAGCTGATGGAGATCTTCAAGTACATGTGCAAGGAGACGGATTACGTTCTGACACCGAACGCAGCAACCATGGCAGAGGCTTATCTCCGCGGCATGGTAGACGGCAAGACCAAGAACTTCGCAAATGCGCGTCTGGTTCGTAACTACTTCGAGCGTTGCATCGACCGTCAGGCAACCCGTATCGTACAGGATGAGAACATGACGGAAGACGATCTTCTGACCTTCGTACGTGAGGATATGATCGAGTCCGAAACACATGCGGCACTTGAACGTCCCCAGGACGACTGACGATAAGCTAATTACTATTCACAGTAAAAAAGAACATCCACATGACCGAGCGTTTACGCTCATGGTCATGTGGATGTTCTTTTTTCTCCTGCGAAGCAGGAATGGCCACGGCTCGTCGGCGCCTCAAGCCACGTAGTGGCGACAGACGCACCGGTACGGTGCGGATGGGCGACGACCGACGCTGTGGACTGTGAATAGTAATTCCGCTTGACCAGGTCTCATCGTCCCCAGCCACGGTTTTACGTTACATTTTACTCCGGCGGCGTGGCTTCTGCCGCCTTCCGCTTCGCTGCTCTCTTCTTCTTCCACTTCTTCTGGTGGTCCGGAAAATACGCCCAGAGATATCCGACGAAGATCAGCGGAACAGCCGCTGCAACGTCGATGATGGAATGCTGCTTGATGAACACCACTGAGAACGCCACCAGGATGGCTTCCGTCCAGAAGTAGATCATCCACTTCTTTGTGGATAGGCGCTTCGTGCTGTAGGCTGCCATCACCACACCGAAGGCCGTGGAGACATGCTCCGACGGACAGATATTCGTCGGATGATCCGCCTTATAGATCAGTCCCACGATCCAGGTGAAGAAGTTTTCCCGCGGGAACTTCTCCGGCCACATGTCATGTCCGCTGGGCCAGAAGAGATAGATGAAGAGCGCCAGTGAAAGGGTCATCATCATATACTTCATGAACTTGATAAAGGCCGGGACATCAAAGGCTACCGTGTAAAGCACCATCAGGATCCAGAAGGGATACCAGATCACGTACGGAATGACAAAGTACTCGCAGAACGGGATCTGATCATCCAGCGCACAGTGCACGATCGTGAATCCTCTGTCCACGGCCATCTGTTCCGAGATGAAGAAGGAGGCCAGAAAGAACGGCCAGAACAACATCAGGAGCAGATGCCTGTACTGTGGTTCCAGGATCCGGTTCAGCTTGAATCCCTTATATGTAGATGTAAAGTCTGCTTTTAAGTCCTGAATCATCTTACAGCTGCTTCTCCAGATAATCTACCACATCCTGTACAACCGTGAAGGTTGCCAGTTCCTCATCCGGGATGGTGATCCCCCGCTCTTCCTCCAGTGTCAGAAGGATCTGCAGGACGTCGATGGAATCCGCTCCCAGTTCCTCCTTGATCTTGGAATCCGGACGGATCACCGAAGGATCCTTGATCTTCAGCTGCTTTGCCAACATGGCTCTGATCTCTTCAAACATTTCTACTGCTCCTCTCCTTCGATCCTTGCGATCGACTCTCTGATTCTTTCGTTCATACCGCCTTTCAGCATCTTGCAGGCCTGTTCGATGCTTACCTTCGTTGCGATCCTGTCACTGCTTCCGTGGCCCTTGATGATCACCTTCTCACATCCGAGCAACGCACATCCGCCATAGTTCAGATAGTTCATGAACTCCTTCTCTTCCTCAAACATCTTCTTCATCAGAAGGCCGCCCATCTGGTACTTCTTCTTCGAATTGATGTCCCGCTTCAGGCGCTTTAACACCTCAAGCGCGGTACCCTCTGCACACTTGCAGAGTACATTTCCGGAGAAACCGTCCGCTACGACCAGATCATACTCTCCGCTGAGGAACTCTCTGGCTTCCATATTCCCGCAGAAATTGATCCCCGGTGTCTTCTCCAGAAGCTTATAGGCTTCTCTCCGGAGATCATCTCCCTTCTCTTCTTCCTTCCCGATATTCAGAAGTCCGACCCTGGGGTTCTCGATCCCGCGGAACACCTGCATATAATGGGTTCCCATGATGGCAAACTGCTGAAGCATCTCCGGAGTTACATCCACATTTGCCCCGCTGTCACAGACACCCACCGGCGTACCCAGCATGTTGGGGACCATGGGACAAAATGCAGGCCGTCTCACCCCTTCGATCCTTCCGATCCGCAGGGTTGCCGCAGCCACAAGTACACCGGAGGCACCGTTGGAAACCAAAGCATCCACCGTATCATCCTCACGGAGCATCCGGATACCCCGGATCAAGGAACTGTCCTTCTTCAGACGGATTGCATCCGTCGGCTTGTCATTTCCGGTCACCTCATCCGGTGCATGTACGATCTCAAGACGCGGCGTCCGGATCTTATGCCTGGAGATCACCTCCCGGATCTTCTCTTCATCCCCGAGCAGTACCACCCGGAGTTCCGGAATTGCCTTCAGGGCCAGAAGCGCCCCTTCCACCTCTGCCGCGGGGCTGTTATCAGCGCCCTGGCAATCAACTAAAACCCTCATCCTTTACCTCCAAATGACGTGCATCTTACACATCAGCCTTTCTTATTATGCAGGGAACGCAGCTCAGGCTTCCCATAGAAACCGACGATCAGCGTACCCGGTCCGACCGAAGAACCGACACCGGATTCCACGTAACCGTAATGGAAGGAAAGCTCTGCCGTATGCCCCTTCTCTTTGCATTTCCGGCGGATCATTTCCCCCAGCTGCTTTGCCTCCTCGAGACAGTCCGCATGTGCGATGCCGACCTTGGAGAATTTCTCGGGGCGGATATACTCTGCACAAAGCTCCGCCGAACGCTCCATGGATGCCTTCCGGCCGCGCACCTTCTCGATAGCCACGTTGTTGCCCACCTCATCATAAACGATGATCGGCTTTATACTGAATGCCCCGCCGAAGAATGCCGCCGATGCACTGATACGTCCCGCCTTCCGGAGGTAACTCAGCCGCTCCACGGTGCCGACTTCATTGAAGCACTGCTTCTCCTTCTCAACCCACTCACTGACCTCTTCGATGTTCCTGCCCTCATCCCTCTGGCGGCATGCCTCCTCGATCAGCAATGACATGGAATATTGGCATCCATGACTGTCGATGCAGATGATCTTGGCTTCCGGGAATTCCTCCTGCAGACGTTTGGCCGCCGCAACGCTTTCATGGAAGGATCTGGAAAGTACAGCCGTACAGGAAATGGACAGAACATCCATACCCTGCTCCAGCACAACCCGGAAGGCCTTCTCATACTGTGCAACCGTCGCATTCGAGGAACGCATCGTAGCACCGTTCTTGATGGTCTCATAATATTCCTTCGCGCTGATGGATTCCCAGTCTCCGCTGGCAAGATATTCTTTATCATTAATATAAATGTGGAACGGAATGATCTCCTGGATCCCGACCCACTGCATCTCTTCTCTGGTCAGGTTACAGGTTGAATCCGTAAATACCGCAAATTTTCTCATACATTTCCCCCTTTATACGAAATCCTGCAGCTTATTTTTCCGCAGATTGTTCTCTCACATAGTACTCACTCAAGAATCACGACTACATCATACAGCTCCTGCTGTCCGTCAATCTCATAGAACTCCTTCGACGGCCACTCCCCGGCAAAGAGTTCCCTTACCCTCTCCCGGTCCTCCTCCGTAGCATCCGTTCCGAAGATCACGGTGGCAATATCCCGGTCCTCGATCCCCAGCTTCACACAAAGCTCCTTCAGGGCCATTACCTTATCCGGCGAGGCACTGAGCAGCTGCTTCGCCGAAAGGCCCACGTAATCTTCTTCCGTTACCACCACATCTTCCGAGGCGTAATCCCTGCAGGCCTTGCAGACCATACCGGTCTCGGCATAGTTCATGTTCTCCAGGAAATTGTCCCGCACCTCCTCCGGTGTATCAAAGCTGATATCCAGCATGGACATGGCAGTGTAGGCCTGGCCGATGGACTTGGAGGGGATCACGAAAACCCGGGAATCCCCGTAGAGCTCCGCTGCCTGTTCCGCCGCCATGATGATATTCGAATTGTTGGGGAAGACGAAGATCGAATCTGCGTTCAGCCGGTCGAAACAGGCGATAAAATCCTGAGCCGAAGGGTTCTTTCCCTGTCCGCCGATCAGGACCTCGTCCGCGCCCATTTCCCGGAAAATGTCGATGATCCCCTGTCCGTTGGTCACCACGCAGGTAGCATAGGGTCTTCTCTTCCTCTTCACCGTGGGGATCGCAGACTCTTCCTCTTCGTCCGCATCCTCCGGTGCCGTATCTTCCTTCTGCAGCACATGATTGTTATGCTGCAGCATCATATTCTCGATCTTCAGCGTCAGGAATTCACCGAACTGCTGACAGAAATCCAGCGCCTTTGAGGGCGTCATGGTATGCACATGTACCTTTACGATGGTGTCATCCTTAAAGCATACGATGGAGTCACCGATGGTGGAAAGATAATCGACGATCACCTTCTCATCAAAATGCTCCACATCGGTCTTTGCATGCATCAGCCGGAGCAGGAATTCCGTGCAGTAGCCATACTCCAGAACACTGTCCGCCGTAAAGAGGGAAAGATCCATCTTCGGTGCCGCACCGCCTGCCTGCTGCAGGGAACCGGCCGGTTCCGAAGCCCCCTCCTCAGGATCGACATCTCCCCGGACTACCCGGGCTGCACCTTTGGCGATCATATAGAGTCCGGCTCCGCCACTGTCCACAACTCCCGCTTCCTTCAGCACATCCAGAAGTTCCGGCGTATTCGCCAGGGAATCATGCATGGCGCTGAGCAGGTGATCCGAATACTCACCGAGGGTGGTCTCCTCATCGGTGAACTGCATCAGCTGGGCAGACTCTCTTGCCACGGTCAGGATGGTCCCTTCCACCGGCTTCACTACCGTCTCATATGCCCGGTCAACGCCGGCCATAAAAGCCTCTGTCAGTTCCTTCAGTGTTACCTTTTCATATTCTCCGAGTCCGTTACTGATCCCGGCAAAGATCTGGGACAGAATGACACCGCTGTTTCCCCTGGCCGCAAGAAGCATTCCGCCTGCAAGCGCGCGGGCCTTCTTCCAGAGACGGTGATCCTGTTCCCGGAGCATTTCCCGGATCCCTCCGGCGATGGTAAGATACATGTTGTCTCCGGTATCTCCGTCCGGGATCGGGAAGACATTCAGATCGTTGACCTTCTTTATATTCTTATGCAGTTCCGATGCCCCGTTCCGGATGAAGACTTCGAACATATCTCCGTCGACAGATTTATAATCCGAATAAACCATATATTACTGTTCCGTTCCAATCTTCTTCTTAAATACTCTTCTCCGCTTGTTCTGACGTTTTTCAAAATGCTTGAAGATATTCAGCATATTGTAGTTGTCTTCCAGTACCAGGTTCGTTTCCAGATGGTCCAGATCCGTCTCGATCAACAGGTTGACCAGAAGACCGATCATGATCATGACCACACCCTTTGCCTCATATTCCGGAAGAACGCCGATCAGACCGAGATCCATAACCTTCGGGTGCTTCTTGTCATGCAGGAAGCGCTTGATGAAGGCCGGCGTGATATGGCCGTTGGACAGCCGTACCGCCTCGGAAGTGGACGGGAACATCAGTGCAAACGCCACCATTTCCTGATTCTTGTCATAGATCATCACCAGGTCCTGGGGACGAACGATCAGGTTAAAGTCCTTGACGTAATTGTCGATGATCTCCTGGTTCAGAGGCATGGTGCCATACAGTCTGGAGTATGCCGTCTCCACCACCTTAAAGACCTTCTGGATATGCTTTTCAATGATCTCTTTATTGGATTTTGCCTGAACCAGTTCCAGTCCGAAACGATCCAGCAGACGCTGGCTGATGGTAACCAGCTGATCTGCCCTCTCCTCCGGTGCGTAAAGCTGGTGCTCCAGCCAGTCCGCCTCCTTCTCAAAGCCGTAGGCTTCGATCAGTTTCTGGTAGTAGGGGTAATTATACTGTTCCTCAAAGGTCTGGGGCTGGTCAAAGCCTTCGATCAGAAGGCCCTCACGTTCCAGATCCGAATACCCAAGCGGACCGACGAATTCCTCCATCCCCTTCTCTCTTGCCCAGCGTTCCACACGTGTAAAGAGCGCCGCAGCCACATTTACATCATCGATGGAATCAAACCGGGTAAAACGGACACGCTTCTGTCCCCATTTTTCGTTGGCTTCCCTCTGGATGATCCCCTGGATCCGTCCCACCACCTCGCCGTCCTTTAGTGCAAGGAAGCAGGCGGAATCGCAGACCTTATTGAATGCATAATCGGGTTTGAAAATGTCAAACTCACTGTTATAGAACATGGGCACATAATACTCATTGCCCTTATACAGCTTCAGCGGAAAATGAACAAACGCCCGCTGTTCCTTCTTCGTCTTTACCTCTCTGATCCTGATCATCCAAGTCTTCCCCCTTTGATCCTCTCTGTCCCTGATTCCAACTGCGGGAAAAGCCCGGAGCCCGCACGAGCATAGGATGGTGCGGGACCAGGCTTTCATTTCCGATATTATCTATGCTTCGCATGGAAGCTGACGCCCACCGTATCCGGCCCGCAATGGCTGCCGGCTGTGGGATTTACCACCGCGATCTCGATCCTGAGCTTCACGCCGAACTTCTCGATCAGAAGGTCGGACAGCTTCTTCGCAAGCTCCGGTGCGTCCGCGTGGGCCACGACCACTCTGTGGCTGTAGATATCCTCAGCCAGATCCTCCACGTACTGCACCAGGCGTTCGATGGCATTGTACCGCCCCCGTTCCTTCCCGATGCTCACCATTTTTCCGTTTTCATCCATGTGAATGATAGGACGGACACCGATCATATTTCCCATGATACCGGCCAGTCCGGATACACGTCCGCTGCGACGGAAGAAGGTCAGATTATCCGCAAAGAAATACACTGCAAAGCGGTCGACCTCTTCCTTTGCCCAGGCAAGGATCTCCTCTACAGACTTGCCGGCCTTGTAAAGGTCTCCGATCTCTTTCACGATATTCAGGCTTCCGATGGTGATACCCTTGGTATCTACGGTATAGATCTTCCGTCCCGGATACGCTGCTTCCAGCTCCTTAATCGCCTGATCCATGGCGTCAAAGGTCGCCGACATGACACGGGAGAAATGAACATACAGGATATCCTTTCCCTCCGCCAGCACCGGTTCGAAATACTCCTTATAATTCATGGCGTTGATCGCACTGGTGGTGGGAAGTGCGCCGTCTCTCAGTTTCTGATAGAACCCATGGGAATCGAATTCCTGAATGTCCACATACGGGCGGACTTCCTTTCCGTCGATGGAATACGGCATGCTGATCAGATGGTATCCGAACTCCTCGGCTTCCTTCGGTGTGAGATCCGTATCAGTGTCTGTAAATATAACGAACATTTCCGTTCCTCCAAATCATTTTCCTGCTACTGTGTCTGCTGCGGGAAGATATTCTTGTGCCGCACGATCTTCATGCTGGCATTCTTGATGAATTCGACATCGCGTAACTTCACGCGCACGATCTGTTTATAGAGCGGTCTTCCTTTATTCACCTTATCCTTCAGGGCATCAAAGTATGCCTGATCTCCGCGATGCTCCTCATCCGGGAAGATCTCCGCCACGATCTTCGACTGCTCGTCGTAGACCAGAACCTCCTGCACCGCATCGTCCCGGGCAAGATCCATTTCCAGTTCCTCCGGAGAGATATTCTCGCCGTTGGAAAGGATGATCAGATTCTTCTTCCGGCCGGTCAGTACGATAAAGCCGTCCTCCGTGATATGTCCCAGATCACCGGTATGATACCAGCCATCCTTCAGCACCATGTCGGTCGCATCCGGATCGTTGTAATAGCCCTTCATGACCAGATCCCCCCGGAAGACCACTTCGCCCTCATCCGTGATCCGTGCATCGATTCCCGGAACGATCTGTCCCACGGACCCGTCCAGATAATGGTGGGGCCTGTTTACTGCGGTACAGGGAGAACACTCGGTGGTTCCGTAACCGTTCAGGATCTCGATGCCCCATGTACGGAACTCCTTCACGTACATGGGATCCAGCGGTGCTCCGCCGCAGATGATATACTGCAGATTTCCGCCGAATACCTTGCGGATGGAATCGTAGGTCAGCTTCCGGACGTCGATACCGATCTTTCCGATGATATTCGTACTCTTCATCAGGGTCCGGAATGCTTTCTCCTTTCCCCTCTTCTTGATCTCCGCCCAGATCTGGCGGTGGAAGAACTCCACGAAGAGCGGCACCAGGAACATGGTCTGGGGCTGGAACTCCTCCATATTGTTCTTCACCTGCTTCAGGCTCTTGTTGATAAATATCGTCGTCCCGTGATAGAGCACCATCATAATCCCGACGATCAGTCCGAAGGCATGATGGAACGGCAGGACGGCTACCACATTTCCGTCCAGACGGAACAGTTTGCAGGTATTGTTGATCTCAAATGCAATATTCCGGTTCGTCAGCTCCACGCCCTTGCTGAAGCCGGAGGTTCCGGAGGTAAAGAGGATCGCCGCCGTTTTGTCCGGCTGAACATTGTACTTCTTATACTCGGTCTTTCCCTTGTTCAGAAGTCCGCGTCCCTCCTCGAGATAGGCCTCGAAATCATCCATGCAGTAAATCCTGCGGCCGGTCTTCTTCCTGATCTTTTTTTTGCAGGAACCACTGACCATGACCGCATCGCACTCACCCTTCTTAAGAAGCTCCTGGATCTCATCCTCCGGAAGTCCCTTATCGATGGCCACGGCTACATTTCCGCCGTTGACCGCAGCAAAGAAGGTTACGATCCACTCATAGGAATTCTCTCCGATGATCGCAATATTCTTTCCCTGCAGTTTCCGCGCATACATCCAGGTTCCCAGTGCATTCACATCATTATAGAGGTCGATATAATCCTTGTTCATCTCCCCGCCGCCGTCGACCGGGTATACGAATGCTGACTTTTCCGGGTGTGCCTCAGCCTTTATCGCCAGAAGATCCTTTAAATCACGGATCTCCGGGTTCTCGTAATATGGGTATTTCTTATTTCTCATGCCAGCTCCTTTATCCTATCGTGGGTCCATCCGCCGCATCTTTGCAGCGGAGCGTATCATTTGCGCAAAAAACGCGCACAGAGTTATTTTACCTCAAATGCATGAACTTGGCAAGAAAATCGGCGCATGGCTTTCGTTGGTTTTGGGTGGGAAGGAGGTTGCAAAAATGATGAAACGAACCAGGAAGCTTTGCTGTACCCTTCTGATCCTCGGCTTTATGCTGCCGCAGGTAATGGGAAGCACGGCAGATGCGGCAAGCGGAACATGGAAGCATAACAGAAAGGGCAGGTGGTATTCCTACTCAGACGGCTCTTATGCAAAGAATGAATGGTTGAATTACGGCGGCAAGTGGTATTATTTTGATTCCACCGGTTATATGGTAACCGGTTGGAAGAAGATCGATCGCAAATGGTATTTCTTCGGCACAAACGGAGCCATGGCTACCCGGTGGAGAAAGATAGACGGCCAATGGTATTACTTCGGCACCAATGGTATCATGGTTGACGGCTGGTGCCGTCTTGGCAGACTCGTAGAGTCGAACGGAATAGAGACATACAAGATGAAGTAAAGCAACCAACAACAAAAAACCTCTCCGAAATGGGCAGTCACGCAAGCGGCTGCCCATCTTCATGGTTATAGTCGTGATCCCTGACTATAGAACACGTGCGGCAAAATCACCGCAAGGATGCGCGGTGATTCGGATCGGATTTTGTCAGCTAAGGCTGACCCGAATCTCGCGCCGGGTCTTGCGAGCGAGACTTGAATTCGTATGATCAGACTTGCTGCTTCACTTAAAACTTCACTACGCTTCACTGAAAACTTCACTGTACTTCACTATGTGATAATCCTTGTGAAATCCGTCATTTTTTGGTATGATAAAGAAGTCTTATTCTATCATTTCAGGAGGGAAACCTATGGGGAAGTTAAATGCCGCTGCGGCGGCCAGGATCAGAGAGATCTGCGACCGGTATAAGGACGAGAAAACGCCTCTCATGATGATCCTCAGCGATATCCAGAATGAATACGGATATATCCCGCTGGAGGTTCAGGAGGTCGTATCCGAAAAGACCGGAATCTCTGTAGCAGAGATCTACGGGGTAGTTACCTTCTACTCCTTCTTCTCATTGAAACCAAAGGGAAAATACGTCATCGGCTGCTGCCTCGGAACTGCATGCTATGTCAAGGGTGCACAGCAGGTGATCGACAAGTTCTCCGAGCTTCTGGGCGTTGGCCCCGGACAGACCACGGAGGACGGCCTTTTTACCATCGACGCGCTCCGCTGCATCGGAGCCTGCGGTATCGCTCCGGCGGTCAGCATCAACGGCAAGGTTTATCCGAAGGTGTCTGTCAACCAGGTGCATGACATCGTAGCTTCCTACCAGGATGCAGAGAAAGGAGCAAACGCATGATCAAGGATATTAAAACTCTCGAAAGCTCCATCGCATCCTGTACGAAGGCCATGGACGAAAAGTTCAGCGGAGCGGACGGCAAGCGTCACATCGTGCTCTGCGGAGGTACCGGATGTCTCTCCAACAATTCCATGGAGATCAAGGAACGTTTTGAAAAGGTACTGAAAGCCGAAGGTCTGGACGATCAGGTGACCGTCAACATCGTCGGCTGTTTCGGATTCTGCTCTCAGGGTCCCTTCGTTAAGATCTATCCCGAGGATACCCTCTACCGTCTGGTTAAAGTGGAAGACGTGGATGAGATCGTCCATACGGATATCGTAAATCATACGGTTGTATACCGTCTGCTCTATGTGGACACCGCCACAGGTGAAAAGGTAAAGAAGCAGGAGGATATCAACTTCTACAAGAAGCAGCGTCGTGTGGCACTGCACAGCTGCGGCGAGATTAATCCCGAGGATCTGAACGAGGCACTGGGTTCCGGTGCATTCCAGGGACTGAAGCGCGCACTGTCCATGACTCCGCAGGAAGTCATCGACGAGGTTCTGGCTTCCGGTATCCGCGGACGCGGCGGCGCAGGCTTCCCCTCCGGCCGGAAATGGCAGTTTGCCCGTAACGTGGAAAGCGATGAAAAATACGTAGTCTGCAACGGTGACGAGGGTGATCCGGGTGCGTTCATGGATCGAAGCATCCTGGAGGGGAATCCCCTGGCCGTGATCGAAGGTATGATGATCGCCGGCTACGCCATCGGTGCTAAGGAAGGCTACTTCTATGTTCGTGCCGAGTATCCCATCGCAGTAGCACGTCTCCGCAATGCCATCAAGCAGGCAAGAGATGCCGGTCTTCTCGGGAAGAACATCCTGGGAACCGATTTCACCTTCGATTGTCATCTCCGCCTGGGCGCAGGTGCTTTCGTCTGCGGTGAAGAGACTGCTCTTCTCAACTCCATCGAAGGTAAGCGCGGCATGCCCCGTCCCCGTCCGCCGTTCCCGGCAGTGAAGGGGCTCTGGGAGAAGCCGACCATTATCAATAACGTAGAGACGCTGGCCTGCATTCCTTTCATCATGCGTGAAGGCGCTGAGGAATTCGCAAAGGTCGGAACCGAGAACTCCAAGGGTACCAAGGTATTCGCTCTCGGCGGTAAAGTAAATAACGTCGGCCTGGTGGAGGTTCCCATGGGAACCACACTCCGGGAGCTGATCTACGATATCGGCGGCGGCATCCCGGGCGGCAAGAAGTTCAAGGCCATCCAGACCGGTGGTCCTTCCGGCGGATGTCTGACGGAAGAATTCCTGGATGAACCCATCGACTTCGATAACCTGGTGGCAAAGGGATCCATGATGGGTTCCGGCGGAGCCATCGTTATGGACGAGGACAACTGTATGGTGGACGTAGCCAAGTTCTACATGGAGTTCATCTGCGACGAGTCCTGCGGCAAATGTTCTCCCTGCCGGATCGGTACCAAGCGTATGCTGGAGATCCTGACCCGGATCACCGAGGGCAAGGGAACCATGAAGGATCTGGAACAGCTGGAGGAGCTGGCAAAGACCGTAAAGACCAACTCACTCTGTGCACTGGGCCAGACGGCAGCCAACCCCGTAACATCTACGCTGAAGCATTTCCGTGATGAGTACATTGCTCATATCCGTGATAAGAAATGTCCGTCTCACGTCTGCAAGAACCTGATGGAATACGTGATCGACAAGGACAAATGCGTGGGCTGCGGTCTCTGCTCCAGAGGCTGTCCGGTCAATGCGATCCAGAAGACCGCTTACACACCGGAAGGCCACAAGCTGCCCTCCTACACCATTGATACTTCGAAGTGCATCAAGTGCGGTGCCTGCATCAGCACCTGCCGCATGAGAGCGATTTCGAAACAGTAAGGGAGGAGGAAAGACTTATGGCAAAGATCAACATCAAAATCGAAGGAATCCCTTACGAAGTCGAAGAGGGAATGACCATACTGGAGGCTGCAAAGAGCTGCGGTTACGAGATCCCGTCACTCTGCACCTTCAATCACGGTGAATGCAATCTCGGTTCCTGCCGCGTCTGCCTCGTTGAGGCCACCGGCGCAAGAGGCCTGGTTGCCAGCTGTGTATACCCGGTATCCGAGGGCATGGAGGTTCGTATCTCCTCTCCCGCTGCCGTGGAAGCAAGAAGAGAAAGCGTGGAACTGCTGCTGTCCAACCACAACCAGAACTGCCAGCAGTGTGAGAAGAATGAATACTGCGAGCTGCTGCATGTAGCGAAGCTGACCGGTGCGCGGGATGACGCATTTGCCGGCATGCACAGCAAAACCTATGTGGACCGTCTGGCTCCGGCTCTGGTTCGGGATACTTCCAAATGTATCCTCTGCGGCCGCTGCGTAGCCCGCTGCCAGAACGCACACGGTCTGGGTATCCTGGGCTTTGAGAACCGCGGATTCAATACCATCGTATCCCCGGCTGAGAACCGTGGATTCTCGGATTCTCCCTGTATCCAGTGCGGACAGTGCGTAAATGTCTGCCCCACCGGTGCTCTGATGGAGCATTCGGAGATCGATCTTGTGGACGAGGCCATGCGTTCCAATAAGCACGTGATCGTACAGGTTGCACCCGCAGTACGGGCGGCGCTTGGCGAAGAATTCGGATATCCGGTGGGGACTCCCGTAACCGGCAAGATGATCGCAGCTCTGCGACGTCTGGGCTTTGAGAAGGTTTATGATGTGAATTTCGGCGCTGACCTGACCATCATGGAGGAAGGCCATGAGCTCCTCAGCCGGATCCAGAACGGCGGGATCCTTCCGATGATCACATCCTGTTCTCCGGGATGGATCAACTATGCCGAGTACAATTACGGAGATCTGCTGCCCCATCTGTCTTCCTGCAAATCGCCTCACGAAATGCAGGGTGCCATCATCAAGTCCTGGTGGGCCGAACAGAAGGGGATTGACCCGGAGGATATCTTCGTTGTATCGGTTATGCCCTGCGTGGCCAAGAAGTTCGAGCGTCAGCGTGAGCAGCTGCAAGTAAACGGACTTCCGGATGTGGATGCTGTCATCACCACCCGTGAGCTGGCAAAGATGATCAAACGAAGCGGTATCATGTTCACCCGTCTTCCCGAGGAGGACTGGGATCCGGACATTATGGGGGACTACTCCGGTGCAGGCGTGATCTTCGGAGTTACCGGCGGTGTTATGGAGGCAGCTCTCCGTACGGTTTACTTCAAGCTGACCGGTCAGGAAAAGGATGATATCATCTTCGAAGAGGTAAGAGGTCATGACGCGGGCATCCGCGAGGCGTCCCTGGACATCAACGGCACTACCGTAAATGTAGCCATCGCTTCCGGCATGAAGTCCGCGAAGGTACTTCTGGATGAGATCCGCGAAGGCAAGTCCAAGTATCAGTTCATCGAGATCATGGGCTGCCCGGGCGGCTGCATCAACGGCGGCGGTCAGCCGTATGTACGGCCCTGCTTCCTGCCGAACGAGGACGATGACATCATCGACACCTATAAGGAGAAGCGTGCAAAGGCTCTGTACTCCGAGGATGAGAGACAGACGATACGTCAGTCCCACAACAATCCGCAGATCATAGAGCTGTATGATAAATTCCTTGGTGCACCGAACTCCCATAAGGCTCACAAGCTGCTTCATACGACATATGCCGCAAGGGAAGGCTTTAACGACTAAGGCCCATCAGCCATTCCATTGCACAAGTAAAAGGTCCGTCCCTCCATAACACATGGAAGGGCGGACCTTTTTATGATCATACTGTTTTTTTTACAAAGCCAGCTACTCTTCATCCTTCTTTCGGAACTGCTGGTCTCTTCGTACCTGGGCATCAACATCAGTTATGGCTATGATCAGTCTCTGACCTTCATTCTCATCCACCAGTCCACCCTGAAGTACCACATAGCGCGGTTGTCCCTGGATCAGCAGACGATAACTGGTGACAAACAGGCCATTCGATTTGATCTCCTCCAGCACCTTTTCCTTTGTAAACAAAGTATCAAAAAGAACCTGATCATCCGGGTGTACTGCCAGTTTACTCTTCTCTCTTGATTTTTGGAAGAAATTCTCACCTTTATTCGCCGTATTCAGGCCTTTATAGTCCGAAGTTGCGGCATATTCAATGAACTCTTCGGTTTCCGGATTCACGAAATATATGCAGATGGCATTCCCGGACAAGGCGGAAAGTCTGGCAAAGTTGATCTTTTCCTCCTGCAGTTTTCTCATCTTCATCTGTGTCTTCATCTGTGCCTCAATGTTGCTGACACCAATGATGATATGATCCTTGTCACGACTCATCCGAACGGCCTTCATATGAACATAGATTGAAGCCTCCCCGGCCAGCAGACGATAGGTGATGGTAAATGCTCCGTTTTCATCCAGAGACCGAATCACATTCTCTTTCGTGAATGTGGATGTAAAGCGATCCAGATCCTTTGGATCGAGCACACCCTCCGCATCCCTGAGACTGGCACTGAAGAAATCCGTTCCATGCCGTTCTACCGTCAGTTCCGTCCCGGCAGGATCCGGTTTGTATTCCGTAAAGGTCTCTTCTTTTAAGTTTACATAATACAAGAAAATATAATCGGACGACAAACTGTTGGCAATATCCGCATAGGTCACTCCCTGCCCGGTGTCCTTAATGATTCCGAGAACGATCACATTGCAGGCAGTGACTCCGGTAACGGGATTGGAAGCGATCCGCCGGACCAGTGCATGGATCGTAGTATCATTTTGGATCCTTTCTTCGATAAATGCCCGATTTCCATCCTTTGCACACTGCCGGATGGCCCTGGCAAATACAACACCCATTCCGTCGCGGAAGTTCGGTACCCGAGCCTCCCTGTACAGGCTGATGCTTCCAAAGGTTTGTTCCATAAACTCACGGTAGGAGTTGTTACAGCGAAGCAGACTCATTTCCTCATCCCGGATCCCGAGGATCGCCATGGGAAGTGTATCAAAGTATCGGTTTCCTGCTCTTCTTTCTTCGCTGACTGCAGCGGAAGGATCATAAAGATTAATCTTTCCGATCGCCGAATAATACTCTGATTCCTCCGGGTTCTCGAATCCGATCTGACGTCTTTCCTCATATCTCCGGAAGATTTCATCCGATGAGATCGGCTTACAATAGTAATATCCCTGGAGCTTGGTACAACCAACCTCGGCAAGGAATTCCACCTGATCCACACGTTCCACACCCTCAGATACCGTCTCGATGCCGAGACCGAAGGCCATCTTCATCAGCTCGGTGATGATCACCCGGCTCTTTTCATCATTATCAAACTGCTTCATAAAACGCATATCCAGCTTGATCACATCAAAATGGATATTCTGAAGCACATCCAGAGAAGAGTAACCGCTTCCAAAATCGTCCATCCAAACCTGGAAGCCCAGGCTCCGGAACCGCTCCACCTGCTTCTTCATGAAATCAAAATCGCTTCCGATCACACTTTCCGTAATCTCTATGGTCAGCAGCTTCCTGCTAATCCCCGCAGCATCCACCTTACTGCAGATCTCTTTCACCATATCACAGGCGTCAAAATCTGTCCTGGAGAGGTTCACGGAAGTCGGTACCACGTAGAGCCCCATCTCACGCTGGGTCTTCATCTTCTTCAGGATCTGATCCACCATATACAGATCCACTTTATAGATCAGCCCAGCATCCTCCAGCACCGGGATAAAGTCAGCCGGAGACAGCATACCACTGATAGGATCGATCCACCGTGCCAGGGCCTCCTCATCACATACCTGTCCTGTAGCCGTGCGGACAATGGGCTGGTAAAAGGCCTGAATCCAGCCTTCCTCAATCGCCTGATCCAGATGATCGATCACGTACTGCCGTCTGGACTCACTTTCCAGCATGGCTGCATCAAATCTGACGTAGGTCGACTTTCTGATATCACGTACCGAATTGCATGCGTACCGTGCACGATCACATGCAAGGCTCGTCTCAACAACTCCCATGGTATCCGGATAGATACCGACACGGATGGAAGCCCCTCTTTTTCCGGTCATCACCTCATATTCCATGAAGAGGCTGTCCAGCGTCTGATCCAGTCGGTCCGAGTAAGAAAAAAATGCGAAATCATCCTGCGCGATCCGGCAGGATTTTTCTTTTCCAAAATACTTCACCAGAAGATCCGCGAAAAGACGGATCAGCTTATTCCCTTCGTTGAATCCGTATTTTTTGTTATAGAACTTCATGCCGTTCAGGTTGGCAAAGCAAAGAGAACAGTGTTTCCCTTTTTCTACCGTACGATCCCGGTAGTTCCTGGCAAGTTCAAAGAAATGTGTCATATTCGGAAGACCGGTCATGTAATCATAATTCGTCTTCCGCTGGAGACTGGACGCAAACAGGGAATCACTGAAATGCTGTGACACCAGATCATTTCGTATCTCTCCCGATTCGGCATAAACTCCTTCATCCACATACCAGACCATAGCAAGTCTGGTTCCCTCCACCGGATAGAAATGCTTCCCGAAGGAGTGGATCATACGATACTCACCGCGGACCAGGGTTCGATAGATCACATCATACCCGGCCCTGTCCTCCGCAAAACATATCGCAGCCTCAGTAACTCTGGCCACATCATCCGGGTGGGTATGCATATACATGTCATTATCCATCAGACCATATGCCTCTTCCCGATCCTCGTAGCCGAACAAATCCAGAAAGCCCTCTGACAGAACAATAGTCACAACACGTTTATCGATATACTGATAGACGGCAAAAGGGACCAGGCTCTTTTCCATCATCGAGAACTCTATCGGATTGTATTCATATCTCCCCATAACCTTCTCCTTAAATAGCCAGGTATACAGAATAATTATACTATGAACCGCCTTCGGATGCAATCTCGGATGCACAATGTTTTCATGCGTATTCGGACCGATTTTCCATGTAGACACACCGGCGGATTCCGGTTACAATGGGGCTAAATCCATGCCCTTCAGGAGGAAGATATGAGAACTCTGATCAACGATAAATGGAGATTTGCGGAATTCCCCACAGGCACCTCACCGGAAGAGGTCTTCCACCATCTGGAGGAGGATGCTGCGGGGTCTATCTTTCATCCCGTAGCCATCCCCCACGACTGGATGATCACGGATGTGGAGCACCTGTACCGGGCCTCTGTGGGCGCCTATGTCCGTACCCTGATTCCGGACACATCCCGGCATAACTCCGTCTTCTTTGAAGGCGTATATATGCGGACCACCGTATATCTGAACGGTCAGGAGATCTTCTTCTGGCCTTATGGGTATACCTCATTTGAAGTGGATCTGAC
The DNA here is from genome assembly GCA_017437905.1 of Eubacterium sp. Lineage (GTDB taxonomy): Bacteria > Bacillota > Clostridia > Lachnospirales > Lachnospiraceae > Eubacterium_Q. Next base: position 42,755 of record JAFRWY010000086.1, on the reverse strand, counting down.
GCCCTACCAGAAGGAGGGGGAAAATGAACTGCTTGTCTATGTGGATTACCGTTATCCCAACACCCGGTGGTACTCCGGGGCCGGCATCTTCCGCGATGTGTGGATGCTTACGAAAGACCATGTCCGTATCCCCGAAGGCGGTATCTATGTGCATACAGAGGAACTGCCCTCTTCCGCAGGGGATGCTTCCTCCCCGGAGAATACAGGTTTCCGGATCACCATCGATACCGAGGTTGCATCCTCCCTTTCGGACGCAGATGAATGCGAAGTGCTTCATACTCTTCGAAGCCCGGAAAGTCAGATTGTTGCTTCCTCCCATTCCATACAGACCCTCGTCGCAGCTTCCCCGGACGAAGCAGATCCTCTCCCGGGCCCCGGTCCTTCCCATACCACCTGTCCCGCTGTCAACACACAGGTTCTGACCATCGGGGATCCCATCCGCTGGGATATCGAAGCTCCATATCTGTACACACTGGAGACGGAACTCCGGTATCAGGGAGCCACGACGGATACAGTAACTCAGAAGATCGGCCTTCGTACCATCGCCTTCTCTCCGGACGAAGGCTTCTTCCTGAACGGCCGGCATGTGAAGCTCCACGGTGCCTGCATGCATCATGATCTGGGAGCACTGGGGGCTGCATTTAACAAAAAGGCTGCCAGACGACAGCTGGAAAAGCTGAAGGAACTGGGAGTCAACTCCATCCGTACCAGCCACAATCCCCCGGCTGTCGCCCTGATGGAACTGGCGGATGAGATGGGGATCCTCATCAACTCCGATGCCTTCGACATGTGGGAGATGCCGAAGACGGAATACGATTACGGAATCTTCTTCCACGACTGGTGCGAGCGGGACGTGGAGGCCTGGATCCGCCGGGACCGGAACCACCCTTCCGTCATCCTGTGGTCCTGCGGAAATGAGATTCCGGACACCAACAACCTTTCCGCCGTAGCCATCGCGGAGCGGCTGGTGGCCGCTGTGAAGCTTCACGATCCGCGGCACAATGCGTACAACACCATAGCCTCCAACTTCGTGGCCTGGGAGAATGCCCAGAAGACCCAGGATGTCTTCGAGGTATCCGGCTACAACTATCTGGAGTCCGTCTATGATGAACATCACGAGAGGTTCCCCCACTGGTGCATCTACGGCAGCGAGACCGCATCCACGGTACAGAGCCGGGGCATCTATCATTTCCCAAAGAGCAACCGCCTGCTGACCTACGAGGACCGGCAGTGCTCCTCCCTGGACAACTGCTCCACCAACTGGGGCGCCCGGAGCGTGCACCGTTTCATCACCGATGATCGTGACCGCCCCTTCTGTGCGGGACAGTATATCTGGACCGGCTGGGATTATATCGGTGAACCCACCCCCTACTTCTCGAAGAATTCTTTCTTCGGACACATCGATACCGCAGGCTTCTTCAAGGACACCGCGTATATCATCAAGGCGGGATGGGTACCCTGTGGGTCGGATCCCTTCGTGCATATCTCACCCTATTGGGATTTCAACGAGGGACAGATGATCGATGTGGACGTCTATTCCAATGCCCCGAGGGTGGCGCTGTTCTTTATTCCTGACGATGGGAAGAAAACGATAGCTGGATGTATCCCCTCCGGAAAGGGATCCGCCGGTGAGAGTTATGTCAACCGCGTTTCCGCTGCTTCACCGGAAAAAGAGGAAGCAGCTCTCCCCGAAAAGATTGGAGAGAAAATGCTGGACCAGGCCCAGGATCCCGATTTCTCCGCCCATTTCCGGCTGCCATACCATCCGGGAATCCTGCGGGCGGAGGCATACGATGCCAACGGCCGGATCATCGCCACAGAGGAAACCATAAGCTTCGGGAATCCGGCAGCCATCCGTCTTGCAGCAGAGTACGACTCCATACAGGCGAAGGGCGAAGATCTGCAGTTCATTCAGATCTCCGTGACAGATGCGAAAGGAAATGAAGTCCGTAACGCAAGAAACCGGGTTCAGGTGTCCGTCACCGGCCCCGCAGTTCTGGTCGGCCTGGATAATGGGGACAGCACGGATTATGACGAATACAAGTGTTCCTCCCGGAAGCTCTTCTCCGGAAAGCTTCTGGCCATTCTGGCAGCCACCCGGGAACCCGGGGAGGTTACCGTCCATGTCACCTCCGAAGGATTGACCCCGGGGACACTGACCTTTCCTTCTCTCCCTGCAGAACCCCGTCCGGGCAGTGCGCCTGTTGCGAGTGTAGCTGACCTCCACGGGAAGGAAGGAACGACACCCTCCGATGTGTCATCTCTTCCGGAGGTTCCCATTCGCAAGCTGACTCTGTCCTGCACCCCCTCCTCCCTGGTGGGCTCTGCGCTGACACCCGAGCAGCCCGCTGCGGAGCTTACGGTAACCGTGGAGCCTGCAAATGCCACCTATTCCGACATTCATTTCAAGGCAGTGACGGCAGACGGGATCGAGAGCCGCGCTGTGAAGATCGAACTTCTTCCTGCAGTCTCGGAAGAAGATGATGTGAAGAATAAAACACAAAGCGGGACAGATAAGGGGGGGCGGAGGAATGCGCAGAACGACGCCCGGAGCAATGCACAGAAGGACACGCAGATGAATGGGCAGATCGGCCCTCAGAATAATGCGAAAAATGAATCCCAGGATGAAGCGCACACTGCCGGAACCCATCCCGGAGATATTAACCGTAAGGATGCCGGCTGCCCGGTGATCCGTGCCCGCATGACCGCCATGAGTGACGGTGAGTTCCGGCTGGTGGCTTCTGCCAATAACGGCAAGGACCACCCGGAGATCCTTTCGGATCTGGAGTTCTCCGTAACAGGCTTCGGCGCTGCCACACTGGATCCCTATACGATGGTATACGGCTGTGAATTCGCGGAAAGCACCAGGGAATCCCTGCTCTCCTTCCGGGGCAGCGTGAATTTCGGTGACGGAAATGTCATCCGTTTTGACAATGTGGATTTCGGCGACTACGGGTCCGACGAGTTGCACCTCTCCCTCTTCTCCTTCCGAAACGAAGAACCGGTAGAGATCTGGGACGGTGGGCCGGACAGCTCCGAGCTGCTCTTCTCCGGCATCTATTCGGTTCCGTCGAATTACAACGTACTGCAGGAGGATACCTTCCCGCTGAAAAAAAAGCTGCGCGGGGTGCGCAGTCTCACCTTCCGGTTTGAGCACGGATTTGTCCTTGGCGGGTTCCGCATGACCCGGCAGGAAAAGGCCTACGGTCTCCTTTTTGCCACAGAGCACGGCATGATCACCGGGGACACCTTCAAGGAGCGGGAGGACGGCATCTACGGCATCGGCAATAATGTGGACATCGAATTCCCCGGCATGAACTTCCGGGACGGCGTATCCGGCATCACCATCACCGGCCGCGCAAGGAAGGCTGCAAATCCCATCCACATCCGCTTCTTCTCCGGCGATACCGTAGTGAAGCAGGTGGTGGAATTTCCTCCGTCCGAAGAGATGCAGACTCTTACCTTCCCCATAGAAGGGTTCCATGGCGACGGAAAGGTGAACCTGATCTTCCTCCCCGGCTCCGACTTCGACCTTGCATCCTTCCAGTTTCATGCCTGATACCCACAGTATCAGTATTCTTCGCTTCGGTGCCTGGTCGTTCGGAACAAGTGCAAGCCTCCGGCGTGCATTCCCCTCGTTGTTCAGCCTGACATCATCTGTCATCCCGAGAAGAATAATGACAAAGGATCCCGTCACTCAAATGAGCATCGGGATCCTTCTCTTTCAGGTTCCATAGATTCCCGGAAGCTTTGTCCTGCATCCGCAGATAATCCGGTTGGGATTCCGAGAATCTATAGGTAACTTATTCAGTTATTCGGCATCCGGCATACAGTTCTGAATGCCCAGGAAGATGGGCACTCCCGTTTCATTATCCACAATGGCATATACGAAAGGCCGGTCAAGGATCACGGAGTAGGGTTTTTCTTCCGTCAGAATCGCCGTGGCCTTCTCATAAGCAACTACGGTTACGGCTGCCGCTTCTGTCCCCTTCCGGTCCACGCTGATCATGGACTTCTGGATAACCTTGGAGATATAGACACTGTCGCTGTTATCCGTGACCATACCACGGAAGTCGGCCAGTTCTGGTATGAAGGCATCCAGAACACCCATGCTCTGCAGCGTCCTGTTCAGAACAGCGCCGTATTCCGTCCTGAATTCCGGGATCATAGCGTTTACCCCCCGCTTCGCATCAGCGTTCAGATACGCATCGGCGAAGGATTCTCCGTCCGTGGTAATCAGCTCCTCCAGATACTCCTCTGCCGTCTGTCCTTCCCTCGGAAGGATCCCTACAAAGCTATATTCATTTCCCAGATAAGGCTTGATCACACCGACGGCTCCGTTCAGAAGGATCGCACGGTCTTCATGAGAACTCATCATTTTCACATCGGAGGTGGTTCCGTCCGCATTGGTAAATGTACCGTCCTTCACCCTGGAGTCCGGTACCTGTTCTGCCCACTGACCATCGAAGGCAAGGGCGTTAATCAGCAAAACCACCGTATCCGGGTTCAGCTCTCCAAGGATCTTCGGAATCCGATCCCGGGTGTTCTTCTTCACCCAGTCGTTTACCTCCTCCACCGTGCTGTCATCAAACGGAGCATGGTGCAGTTCAGCCGAATAAGCATCCTGCACATTTGAAATGAACGTATCCCTCAATTCCACGGTGTCACCCGTCTTCACCCAAACGGAATTTGCCACATTCCAGGATACCTGCTCCGGGAACCTCGTCCTGTTCATCCGCTTCGTCATATCTTCCATAACCGTGTTCAGTTCTGAAGGCTTCGCTGCCTTACAGCCGGGCAGCAAAAGCTGCATCAGCTGCTTCTGTGTGTTGCTCCCGTCATCCGATCCTGTTGCCGCCATCCCCAATGCCATATCAGCCGAAGTCGGACTGATCAGAACATTTTTCTGATGAACGTCTTCCGTCTCATAAACCGCCCGGAGCATGCGAAATGCACTTTGAGACAGTGCCCTGCTGTATCGGTCCGGTTCCCTGAGCTCCGAGACGAAAGCTCCGTCCGGGCCCATCAGATATCTCTTCCCTTTGACCGTGATGAGGCCGGTCATCATGGCACCATCGGCGCCGAAATAGTACCACTGATCCTTATACTGCTGCCAGCCGGTATGCATCTTCCCGGACTTGTTCAGATAGTACCAGCTCTTCGCATATTTTATCCAGCCGGTGCGCATGGCACCGCTCCTGTTCAGATAATACCAGTCCTTGCCATCTCTCAGCCAGCCGGTCTGCATCCAACCGGTCTTATCAAAATGATACCATCTGTTGTTATATTTTAGCCAGTCATCAGCCGGCCATGTACCGTCCTCATACCTGTACCACCATTTTCCGTTCTTTGCCCGAACCCAGGTACCCGACCTGGTCTTTGCCGAAGCATCGGTGAATACAAACAGATTTACGAATAATACTGCAGCAAGAAGGACTGCAAGATATTTACGTGTTCTTTTTATTGCCAGTTTCATATTTTCGTCCCCTTTCTTTGAGTAGTCCGGTTAGCATGCCTTCCCCTTGTTCTTCCGCGCGCCGGGGAACTCACGGGCCTCCGGTCATCCGGCTGTCCTCGAAGGTGTACTCCTTTCCTCCGATGGTAAGCTCCCCATCTACCAAAGCTCCGTTCTTAAAGTAATACCAATAGTTCCCGACCTTCTTCCAGCCATCGGTAAGCTTCGTTCCGATGGTGCTCTGTAAAACCCCATCATCATCAAAGATATACCATGTTCCATCAATCCTGCTGACACCGGTGAAACGATTTCCCTCATGGAAATAATACCATTTTGTTCCAAGCCGCAGCCACCCTTTCCCTGTGAGTCCGCCACCGGTCTCCATGTTCATCATATCACATATCATCATGTCTGAGGAGTCAGCCATCTTCGACTCTTCTTTTCCCGGCACATAAGAATCCGAATCATAACACAGCTCCTGCTCGTTGGTGGAATCATACTTTTTTGATGTTTCTTTTCTTTTCTCTTTCATCCCCGTATTTTCGGCAGGTTTCGTGTTTTCAGCCGTATCCCCGGGTTCCGTCCCCTTGGGTTCTTCCGTTTCTCCGGTTTCCGTCCCCCTGGGCTCTGCCGTTTCTCCGGTTTCCGTCCACTTGGACTCTTCCGTTTTCCCGGGTTCCGTCCCCTTGGGCTCTTCCGTTTCTCCGGTTTCCGTCCCCCTGGGCTCTGCCGTTTCTCCGGTTTCCGTCCACTTGGACTCTTCCGTTTTCCCGGGTTCCGTCCCCTTGGGCTCTGCCGTTATCTTCGTCTCTGTACTCTCTGTCTGCTGAGCGCTATCTGCATTCTCTCTCCCCGGAACCGGGGTGCTGAAACCGGCGGACGCTTCCTCAGTCCTCCCCGCAGCCTCCTCAGCATCCTCCTCCACACGGGGTCTGCCCGAAACGAATCCCAAGGAAATGAGTCCGAACACAAGCGCTGCTGCAGCTATGAGGATCGGGATCCAGTGCCGGCTTCTTTTAGCCGTTGGAGTCACATCCTCTTCCCACTCTGCCTCGAGGAGCATATCATCCGGAAGATCCGTAAGCGCATTCATGAGCTTTAACTCTTTATCATCTTTACTCATACGGATATTCCCTCCTTTTCCAGATATTTCCTTAGTCTTCCCCGCATATGATACAACCGATCCATAAGTATCTTCTCAGACAACCCGAAATGCTACTCCAGTTCCCTGTAGCTGCTTCCATACCAGTACCTGCGGACAAAGATCCGGCGGTTCACCTTCTTCTCTTCGGACAGCCATTTTGTAATCAGCTCCGAAAGAAGCTTCTGATCGACGGTTTGTTCCACATTTTCCTTTGCCGGGATACAGTCCGAAATCTCCGACAGCAAAACATTTGCATCACAGTCCCTTTTCTTTTCCGTCTTCCACCGAAGCCGATTCAGCGACAGATTCCGGACGATCCGTCCGAGATACGCCTTCAGACTGTTCGGAACCGTCGGCGGGATAGAATTCCAAAGCCTCAGATAAGCATCATTTATACATTCCTCCACGTCCTCGTGGGAGTTAAGGATGCGGAACGACAGATTCCGTGAAAATTCCCCGTATCGGCTGTCTGTTTCTTCAATTGCACGTTCATTCCTGGCCAGATATAAATCTATGATCCTTTTGTCATCCATATGGATATCCTTCTGTCGACAAGCATTTGCGGATAACGTTATCACATTCCTTCAGCTTCCGCAAGCCTGTTGATTCTGGTGTCTATAACAATTAAGACACCCTTTCTTCCTCAACCTCGAAAAAAATGTCCCATTTTTTTGCTCTTTTTAATTCATCTACGTATTCCGTGAAAAAATCATTTCGGCAAATGGAGCTTATCCGATTTCAAAAACATCCCTATCTGCCGGTCTGGCATTTTCATACAGGACAAAATCCGCCCCCCTGCCTTTCAGGCAGAGGGGCGGAAACATCTCACTCTATCTTATTTCTTTAGAGGTCAGCCAAATAAGGCTCAGACATTTCAGTTTACAGGATATCTATGATTTCCTTCTTCTCTTCCTCCTTCTCTTTCTGTACCGTCAATGCAAGAACTCCGTTTTCAAACGCAGCCTTGATACCATCCTTCTTGATCCTTGGGCCTACGTAGAAGTTTCTCTGCAGCTTGCCGCAATGACGTTCCTTCCGAAGGTACTTGCCATCATCATCCTTCTTTTCCGTCTCTTCACTATGCTCCGCAAAGATCTTCAGGTAGCCATCCTCCAGCTCGACTTTCACTTCCTCTTTCCTGAATCCCGGAAGCTCCAGATCAAGTTCATATCTGTCGTCATACTCCTTTACATCAGCAGCCATACGGCCGATGCTTTCCGGTACTTCCTTCTCCTTCTCCAGGTTGCAGGGGTAGCCCATCAGCTCATTCATCAGATCATCCATAACGGTTCCTTTAAAAATATTCGGGTAATACATACTCAACGCTCCTTTCTTCTTATGCAGTCTGTTGGGACTGCATGCCACTCACCCTTCGGTGAGGTGTTTTTCTTTTGTTGATTCTGTTATACCACTTCTGTTAGCACTCGTCAAGCGTGAGTGCTAACAGTAATTGTGAATATTTTGTGTCCTATTTTCAGGCAGAATGATTCCTCGTTGAATCATCCGAACCGCCTTTTTATTTCGCGTCATATCCTCCCATTTGGATCTGTTCTTCCGAAGAAACGAATTGACGTTGCGTGGAAATGGGTGTACTCTGTTTTTACAGAAAAAGATTCTGCAGGCATTCGGCGCTGCGAATCGGTTCAAATGGTACCCATACGGAGGTTTACAGTTATGAAGAAACGTCTTTTACTTCTTGCTTCGCTTCTGGTTTTCGGCACAGCAGCCCTTCTGACCGGCTGCGGCCCGGAAAAAACCGTAGGCGATCAGCAGGTGGATCTGGCAAAGAATCTGATCGACAAGGCAAATACCGCCGTGGATCAGGCAAATCAGACCAACCCGGATTCCATGCTGGATATGCCGGGTGAATAACCATACACAACGCCCGAACATAGAAAGGGCCGTCATTTAAAAATCGTTTCTGCGGCCGCATGTTGCGGATGATCACCGATCCTGTCCGATTCCGAATACTCTTTTGGTATTTTCAACCGTACAGCGGATCAGTTCTTCCTCCGGAAGCTGCATATAGTCCGCCAACGTGCGCGCCACATAGACGATGTTCTCCGGTACATTTGTCCGACCGAGATCCTTCACGTTCCGTGGAGTAAGGTACGGCGCATCCGTCTCGATCAGGATACGGTCCTTCGGGATCACTCTGACCGCATCCCTCAGTTCCTCCGCTCTTCTGTCATCGCAGATCCAGCCCGTTACACCAATGGAGAAGCCCATGTCCAGATACTTCTCCGCCGTTGCCCGATCCCCGGTGAAGCAATGCACCACAGAGCGTTTCACCACCTCAGGTACCGCAGAAAAAACCGCTGCAAAATCCTCCGTCGCATCCCGCTCATGCAGGAACATGGGAGCCTGCAGCTCCTCTGCCAATGCCACATACCGTTCCAGCGTTCTCAGCTGATTCTCCTTTGTCGAAAACATACGGTTATAATCCAGTCCGCATTCTCCTACGGCCACAACGCGGGGATTCACCGTGTAGATCCGGCGCACCTCCTCCAGAACCTCTTCCGAGAAATGATCCGCATTGTGCGGATGCTGTCCCGCCGTGCCGTAAACCGTCACCTCCGGATGGTCCTTCAGGTAGGTATCTATGGTCTGATTTTCCTTTGGATCAGAGCCCGTCAGTATGCAGGTCACACCCGCCTCTGCCGCCCGCTGCAGCACCTTGTCCGGGTGCTTAAACTGCGAGCAGAACAGATTAAGCCCGATATCGTAATACTCTTTCTTTTCCATTCTCTTTCACCTTTTTTATGATAAAACGGCGCGGACTGTGTTCCGGCCATGCATATCACACACGCCTCCCGTCCGCGCCTGTTCGGTAGCTCTTCTCTTTTATTAATCAGCAAGAAAAACCCATGCCGTCCGGCTTTGTGTCTGCACAACCCGGGATTTACAGGAATTCACCCTCCACCTTCAGCCAGTCCACGGTAATCTCCGCCGGATTCAGTTTACCTTCCTTTACATCCAGGAACATATCCGCCAGCTCTTCATCCGTCATGGTACGGATATGATCTCCGCGGGTGATGATCACCGGCCGGTCGTTCTTGGCGTCATCCGCAAGGCCCTCCAGCTCATCTTCGGTCACGTTATAAAGCTCCATCAGAACATATCGCATCTCCATGAGACGACCGTACATGTTCTCCAGCGTAATGTACGCATTCGGATCCGCCAGACTCTCCAGATAATTGTGATACATCACACGGTACCGGATCTTGTACAGATTCAGAGCCTGTTCAAAAGTCATATTCGCTGCCATAATATCCTCCTTCTCCCTCCCGGAAATGTCTCTCCGGGGTTTTATCACTTCTCACGCTCTATGATGCCGCGGCCAAAAGTGTCCTGCCCCAACTATGATATCGCTGCACTCTTTATGTGCAGGAAGGTCATTTGCGGCCTTCCGACCTAATTCTATCACACGGTCTGCAGACCGTCCACGTTTTTCTGTGTCAGTCCATCCTCCCGTCGCGGTACATGGAGAATCTGTCCATGGGATACTTCTCAAGATTCTCCAGCACCTTCCGGTCCTCCGCCTTCTGTAGCAGGCCCTCCCGGGCACGCATGATCTCATTTTCCGCCTTATGCTTCGAGGGTCCGCCGACACAGCCCCCGGGACAGTACATACCTTCGATAAAATCCTCCGGCAGCTTACCGAACTTCAGCAGCGTCACCGCCTGGATACAGTCTTTCGGACCCGCACATTTGCGGAGCCTGATCCGGGAAGTATCCACGCCGCGCTCCTGCATGCATTCCATCACCGCATTTGCCACTCCGCCGCTGGCCGCGAAACGCTTGCCGAAGACGGTAGCCTCCTGGTAACCCTCCTCAACCGGCTCCATCTCCACCTCCTTCGACCGAAGCAGCGCCCGGAACTCGCCGTAGGTCATGACGTAATCCGCGTTATCCGGCACTGACGGATCCTGCGATTCCGCCTTCTTCGCCACACAGGGCCCGATAAACACCGTAACACACCCGGGATTCATGGCTTTCAGATACCTGGAGACCGCGCACATGGGTGACACGATCTCGGATTTGTTCTCCTCGAACTGCTGCGGGAACTGCTTCCGGAGCAGATTAATAAATGCAGGGCAGCAGGAGGTGGTCATCTTCCGCCCTGTCTCCAGTGCCTCCGCCCACTCCCTGGATTCGTAGGCCGCCGTCATGTCTCCGCCGAGACCCACCTCCACCATGTCCGCAAAACCCATCTTTTGCAGCGCGGCACGAACGGATGCCATGGAAATGTCCGCTCCGAACTGGCCCTCCGTAGCCGGCGCACACATGGCGATGACCTTCTTCCCGGCTTTTATCTCTCGGATTATGTCAACTAAATACGATTTTGCGGAAATGGCTCCGAAGGGGCACGCATGGATACAGTGTCCGCACTGAACGCACTTCGATTCATCGATCCTGCAGATCCCATACTCATCGTAAGTGATGGCCCCTGCCGGACAGGCCTTCTTACATGGACGCTCCAGATGCGCGATGGCCGAGTAAGGACAGGCCTCCGCACATTTCCCGCACTCCTTACATTTGGAGGGATCGATATGGGAACGGTGATGGCCGATGGAGATCGCTCCGAAGTTGCAGGAGCTCTGGCAGGGCTTGCCCACGCAGAGCCGGCAGTTGTCGGTCACGGTATACGAGGAAATGGGACACTCCTCACAGGCCGGACTAATCATCTGGATCACATTATCCGACTGCCGATCCGGATCTGCCGTGGGACAGAGTCCTTCCGCCAGACGGATCCGCTGCCGCACGATCTCACGCTCCTTGTAGATGCAGCACCGATACTGCGCGATGGGACCCGGGATCAGCTGATACACCAGCGCATCCTTTGCTTCCTCCGTCAGGTTGTCATTCCATGCCAGACGCGCAACCCCTTCAAGTATTTTATGTTTCAGGCTTACGATGCCCTGGTCGTTCGTTATCATGTCAGTCTCCTTGTTATTCCATTCTTATATGAACCATGCCGCCATCTCCGGACACCTCGCAGTCGTGCCTGCCGGCTTGGTCGATTCGGCGCTTATCGCAGCACACCGTGCTGCAGCGCCCGTCGATGTCACGGCATTCGCCGTCTCGCTTCGCTCGATGTCGCGACATTAGCCGAATGGGCATGCAAGCATGCCCGCTCGGCTTATTGTTCGCGCATATACATCCGCTTCGATTCCGCTGTGTGTGGGAGCGAGCTCCCACACAGCGAATCTCGCGTCTGTGCATGGTTCATTGCCAGCGCGCACAATTCATCTTCCGCCACTCAGAAAAATGTGTTCCTTCGTGGTCTGTCAGCAGCACGGTTCGTCCCACCGTTTCTATCTCGATGTAGTCCTTCACCGTCTGCGTCGCCGCCTCATCCAGTCCGGTAAACGGCTCGTCCAGCAGCAGCTCCTCTCCCGGCGCAAGGATCGCACGCACCAGCGCCACGCGGCGTCGCTCCCCGCCGGAGAGTTCCGACACCGGCTTATCTATGGAAACTCCGGGAAGGACACGTTCCAAATGCCGGCGAATGAGCGCTTCCACTGATCCCGGTGTTTCCGCCTTGTCATCCGTTTTTTTGAAGTGTTTCGGCAGGATCACCTGAATATTTCGCACCGCGGAAAGCTCATTCAACAGACGATTCTCCTGAAACATCATGGACACACGGCTATCACTCGGTGCCTTCTCCGATGCTCCTCCATCCACCATATGCGTCAGTTCTCCGCCGGTGGGTTTCTGCAAGCCCGCAATCAAAGAAAGCAGCGTGGTTTTCCCGCTGCCGGATGCGCCTGTCACAAGGACATGTTCTCCCTGTTCGATCTCAAAGGAGATGGGCCGGAGCATATACGCTCCCTCCGAACCGTCCATGGTTTCGACGCGCTTATACAGTTTATCGGCATGGATCTTCATGCTTGGTTCCTCTCATATATCATTTCCCGCTTACCCTTCGGAGCAGCAGCTGGAGCCCCTTCTCCGTCAGCCAGGAGCACAGGATCACTACCGCTGTCCAGGCGAAGAGTTCCGCAGTCTCCAGGTAGATCTTGGAACGGTACATTTCATTTCCGATGGTGTGCAGTGCCTGTCCGATGACCTCCGCTGCGATGCCGCTCTTGAAGCCCATGCCCACAGTCAGAGCCAGGGCCGCCGAAAGACTGGCGCGGAGCTGTGGAAGCTCCACATAGCGAAACCGTCTGCCTCCGGACATCCGGAAGACCTTCGCCATTTCCGTGAGTTTCGGGTCCATGGCCGACAGTCCGCTTAACATATTCAGGTATGCGATGGGGAAGGTCACCAGCGACACGACGTAAAACGCCACCCAGGTATTTCCGGTCCAGATCAGAAGCAGGATCACGAAGCTCACCACGGGGATGGCTTTGATAAAATGCACCGCCGGCTGCAGGAATTCCCGCAGCAGGGTTTTCCGGTTTGCTGCGTAAGCCAGCAGAAATCCCAGACCCGTTCCCAGCAGGATCCCCAGCAGCAGCCGGAGAAATGTCCAGCCCAGGGACTGCCAGAACTCTCCCGTTCCCGCCAGACGCACCAACGCGCATAAAGTCTCCCAGGGGCCCACCAGGAGGATATTATTTCCTACCAGTAATGCAATCCCCTGCCACAGAAGGAGCCATATGCAGATGATGATCATTTTTTTCATATTTCACACTTCGCAATCCCACGCTCCGTGAATTACCACTCTTAATAATAGAAATCCTCTCCCGGCATCGCTCCTCCGACCGACTTCGGATTCTGATCAAACAGAGTCTGCAGGTATCCACTGAGAGCGCTCTTCATCTCCGCGCCGTCCAGAAAGACGATGTTGCACTGCGGCAGCGCCAGCTTCGCGATGGGCGCTTTCTCGATGATACCGTAGTCTGCCACCAGCTCCGCGGTGCCGTCAACGTCGGACACAGCCTTCTCCGCACTGTCCTTCGCCTCTTCCATGAAGGTCTGCACCGCTTCCGGATGTGCCTCCAGGAAATCACTGCGAACGATGGTAACGCCCGTAAGGAACCTGGAATCCGTGCCCAGAGCATCCCATTCGTCTGTCAGGGAAAATGCGGTCTTCAGTGCTTCATTCTGCTTTTCTGCCACGGTTACAAAGGGCTGCGGCAGAATGGCGATCTGCATCGGATCCTCTGCCAGCAGTGCCGCGATCTCCGTTGCCTCGGACTTAAATTCCACCTTGCAGTCCGTAATACCATTTTCCTTCAGAAGATATGCCAGCGCATATTCCGGAGTTGCGCCCTGGCCGGTGGAAAGCACGGTCTTTCCTGCCAGATCCCTGACAGAGTGGATGCTCTCATCTGCCGTTACACAGTAGATCACACCCAGTGTATTTACATAGAGAGCTTTGGTCCTGCCCTCTGTCTTCTTATACAGAGTTGCTCCGAGATTTGCCGGCACCAGTGCGATGTCCAGTTCTCCCGATGCAAATGCAGCCGCGATCACGTCCGGCTGGGTCTCCATGCGGAACTCGTAGGTTCCCTTCGTCGCGCCGTCCTCGGAGGCCTTCATCAGATTCACCAGTCCCATGGTAGTGGGGCCCTTCAGAGAACCGATGCGGATTGTAACATCATCCGAAATCTTTTCCTCCGTGGCATCCGTCTCACTTGTCGTTACAGCATCCGTCTTCGCCGTATCTGCTTCACCCGCCTTAGAAGAGTTCTCTTCGCTTCCCTTCTGCGTATCCGCCTCGCCGGTTCCTGCGACGGCCGTAGATCCGTCCTTCGAACCTCCGCAAGCCACAAGTCCCAGAGCCATCACAAGCAGCATCAAAACAGCCAGGATCCTCCTGCCAAACACTTTGCTCCGTTTTACAGTTTTCATGATATCCGTCCTTTCTTTCGGCTGCACTCCCAAAAAATCATTTTATCACACGACTGTGGTTACCGCAAGATATTGCAAGATTCCGAAACGCCATCGGGCTTTTCGAGAACCGTATGCGTTCATAAAAAACGTGGCTTGTATCCCCTCATCAAAAGTGCTATGATAGGGGGCGTTCGGATTCCATACGGTACGAATCTGAAAATGTGCCGGCATATCCGCCGGTCCCTTCCATCCGTTATTATAATTATTCGAGGCAAATCATGGATACATTAGACATCTTAAGGCAACTTGCCATCATCATTGTAGCTGCCAAGTTCTTCGGTCTTCTGGCCCGGAAATGCAAAGCACCTCAGGTCGCCGGTGAGATCATCGCCGGACTCCTCATCGGCCCCAGTCTTCTGAATCTGGTGGAATCATCGGATTTCCTGGCAGGCATGGCCGAGATCGGCGTCATCATCCTGATGTTCACCGCCGGTCTGGAGACCAACATTTCCGATCTGAAGAAAACCGGTGTAAAGGCCACTATCATCGCCTGCACCGGCGTCTTCGTTCCCCTGGTTCTCGGAACCCTGCTGTACATGGCATTTTACGGATTCTCCGCCATCGGCTCGGAGGAGTTCTACCGGGCGATCTTCATCGGTACCATCCTTACCGCAACCTCCGTCAGCATCACCGTGTCCACTCTGCGGGAGATGGGCAAGCTTTCGGGAGAGCTGGGCCAGACCATCATGAGCGCAGCCATCATCGATGATGTCATCGGCATCATCGTCCTCACCGTGGTCATCGGCTTTAAGAAGCCGGACTCGGATGTGGGGGGTGTTCTGCTTCGTACTCTGGCCTTCTTCGCCCTGGCCGTCGTCCTCGGCATCATCATATACAAGCTCTTCAAATGGTACGACAACCGGCATCCCCATACCCGCCGGATCCCGATCCTGGGTATCGCTCTGGCCTTCGGACTTTCCTATGTGGCGGACAGATATTTCGGTGTGGCGGACATCACCGGCGCTTACGTCGCCGGCGTCATCCTCTGTTCACTCCGGGACTCGGAATACATCACCCAGAAGATGGACACCAACTCTTACATCATATTCGGCCCCGTGTTCTTCTGCAGTATCGGTCTGCAGACCAACATCCGGACCCTGGATATGACCATCCTCTGGTTCTCCCTGGCCTTCGTGGCCGTGGGACTGGTGTCCAAGGTATTGGGCTGCGGCCTTACCGCCCGGTTCCTGGGCTACCGCGGACATAATGCGCTGAAGGTGGGGGTTGGCATGATGACCCGTGGTGAGGTGGCGCTGATCGTGGCGCAGCGCGGGCTGAAAGCCGGGATGCTGGAACCGGCCTACTTCACGGCGGTGATCCTGCTGATCATCATAAGCTCCATCCTGACACCCTTACTTCTGAAAGCGCTGTATGCGAAGGATCCGCCGGCAGAGGAAGCATCTGCCGCAAAGGAAGCAACCACCGGAAAATAGCTTACCGGGTTCTTACTTACCAAATACCTGTTTATCGGAATCTCACATAGAAAAACCGCCCAGGCCCTTAAGGTCTGAGCGGTTTTTCTATGGGGCGGAGCTTCCGGTTCGGTCTCCCGATCCGGAGAACCTATGTCACGGTGGGACGAACCTGCTTTATCCCCTCCGAAGCCCCCGTACCACTGCCGTTCCCACGGCAGCCAGCGTCAATGCCCCGGCGGCAGCCAGGCTGCGAACGAAGGGGACATTATAACTCATTTCCGTGTAACTCATGTCCACATGCTCGTCCAGGATCGGCTGCAGCATCCGCCGGGACCTGTCCTTGGGAGACATCTCCACATGGGTATTGGTATCGATGATCATGGTGGCACGGTACTGCCGGCCGTATTTAGGCCACCGGTAAGGTACCGTGGAGGGATTTCCGGTCTTTGCAAAGTTCACCCACATCCGCTGCACCATTTCCGAAATCGTCTTGTTGGCCCTTTTGCCGGTATAGATGGTCTCGTCCACATTTCCGAATACATATGCCAGCTCTACCGCATGACAGGCGCCCCGGAAGCGGACATGGCTGGGCACCTTCCAGAAATACATGTAGGCCTTTCCGCCATTCTTGCAATGCTCCTCCACCTGTCTGATGGCAGGCAGGCGGAACATCATTTCATTGTAGAATTCCGTTATGCGCCAGATGGGATGCCCCTTCTGCCGATCCACGAACTTCTTCACGATCTTCCGCTTTCCGGCATCCATCGCCTTCAGATCGTTCTCGTATTTCACCGGGATCCCGAACCGATAGGACATTAAGCCGCCCAGCTCACCGATCCAGTAATTCATCTCATTGGCGTTGGTTCCGACCAGAAGATCGATATCCGCCGTCTTCCCCTCCGCGTAATACTGATACGGATCCTCCGGGATCAGCACCCCGTCCCGCTGGGGGAAATTATTAAACATATTTACCGCTTCGTTAACACGCTGCAGCTCTTCCTCGGACAGCGCCATCAGGTCATCCATGGTCTTGGCGCCGCTTGCCTCCAGCAGCCGCTTCGTAAAGCCCTGACATTCCTCCCTGGAAAATGTCAGCGCCACCGACCCGCTCTGGGCGATAGACCTGGAGAACAGCCCCTTGGCCTCCGGGATAAAGGGCAGGATCGACACGCTTCCGCCGCCTGCGGATTCTCCGAAAATGGTTACGCATTCCGGATCCCCGCCAAAGGAAGCGATATTCCGATGCACCCACCGAAGGGCCTCGATCTGATCCCATATTCCAAGGTTCGGTGCATCCGGGAAGGCCTCTCCTCCGGGAAGGGATGAAAAGTCCACAAATCCCATAAGTCCGGTCCGGTAACCAACCGTCACCAGCACGATCTCCGGGTGGGCCGTAACCAGCGCCTGTCCGTCATACAGGGGATCCGCAGTCCCGCCCCAACCGTAGGAGCCTCCATGGAAGAATACCATCACGGCTCTCTTCCTTCCCTGAAAGCCCGGACTCACCCAGACATTCAGATACAGACAGTCCTCTCCCTGGGGGTAATAGGACGCGACCTCCGTAGGCCACTCCGTCTGGATAGGACTCTTGCCGTTGAAATACGCTTCGAAGATCCGGGTATCCGGATCCGGTGCCTCCGGCTTCTTCCAGCGCCGGTCTCCCACCGGCGGCTTTGCGAAGGGAACCCCCCGGAAGGCTATGGTCTCACCGGCCTGCCTTCCGACGAAGGTCCCGTTCTCGCAAACTGCCGCATAGGAAGGATCATCCACCGTCTCCCTTTCACGATTCACCCCGTAGGCTGCGCGGATACGTTTTTTCATATCGTTGCTCATATACTACTCCAATTACGATGATGCGATTGCCGGAACACTTCCGACAGTTTCACCCTTCTACTTCTTTCTTCTGAAGATACCCTTCACCTTCGTGAAGAAGTTCTTCTTATCTTCCATCTTCTTCCGGAGCTCCTTCACAGTCAGATCCTCCTGGGAGGTCTGGGTTACCAGGGACTGGGCAATCCGCAGGAACATATCCTTGAAGCGCTCGATGCTCTCATCCTTGTAACGGCTGGCTGCATAGTCGATCATCAGCTTCAGGCCGTCAGAACCGTCCAGGATCTCCATATCCAGAATGGTCTGGGATGCAGCCTGATTCTGACGCACATCCACGGTCTCGATGTTCATGCCGCCCATATCGCCCATGTCACGGATGTCCTGCTGATAGAGCAGGTATGCGCTTTCTTTTCCGCCCACCTGATTGTGGGTATCCACATAGGGATAGCAGCTGTGCTCGATGCCCTTCTGCACCTGATCATGCACATTTGCGAAGATGTTCCGTATGGTATGATCATCCTGCAGTCGAAGTCCGATGGGCAGATCCCGGAACAGAAGGCCTACCGTATTCATCATCTGCAGATCCTCACGACCGTTGTAGATCCAGGACAGCTTGATGTCATATTCCTTATTGTAAAATGCGATGGACAGCGCCGCCACGGTGATGAAGAATTCGTTGCGGGAGATCTTGTAACGCCGTTCCATGGCTGCCATCTGGGGCTGCTCGATGCCCATCTCCGCGAAGAGCTCACCCATCTCGTTCTCACGGGATTCATGATCGATCTTCGGATAGCTGGACCACTCCACGCCGTCGAACCGGTCCTCAAAGTACTTCTTGCTTTCATTGTAGAAGTCGGTATCTATCACATCCTCCCGCTTCTGCAGCATCATGTAGTAGAAGTCCGGATCCGGCAGCATGCCCATGTAGAGCTTGCCTACATTGCCCATGAAAACCTTCAGGGACGTACCGTCGAACAGTGTATGATGTACATCGAAGAAGATATAACCGTGCTTCTCGGTTTCGAAGATCCGGCAGCGATACAGACATCCGCCGATGATCTGGAAGGGCTGTACCAGGGTATCCTTCAGATTCTGGAACTCAAATTCCGTGATCTTCTCCACCCGGATCTCACGTTCCACCTCCGGGGTGTAGCGCTGTATCACATCTCCATCCTCATTGAAATGGAATGTGGTCAGCAGTGCCGGATGATTCCGGACCACGGTTCGCATGGTCTCTGCCAGCTTCTCCAGATCGAAGTCATCCTTATCCGCCTTCATCATGGAGAACAGGTTATACATGGTGGACATGGGGGTGTAGAGCTGATAATCCAGCATATAAAGCTGCTCGGCCGTCAGCGGATGGTCATGCTTCATAGCCTCCGCATTCTTAACCTCCGGTGCCTCACCGTCATCATTTGCGTGATTCTCTTCATACAGCTTCGCGATCTTCTCCGGGGTTCTTCCGCGGAAGATCTCGCTGGCCTGGAGACCCGGCAGGTGGCTCTCCACAATGACCTGGATGGAGCCCAGGGAATCGCCGCCCATTTCATAGAAATCATCGTGCAGACCGATCTGATCTACCTTCAGAACCTTCTGCATAGCCTCGCAGAGTGCGATCTCCGTCTCGGAAACCGGCGCCACATACTCGGTCTTGAAATTACTGGTATCCGGCTTGGGAAGCGCCTTCCGGTCCATCTTGCCGTTTGCCTTCAGAGGAATCTCATCGATCTTCATGTAATATGCGGGGATCATATAGTAGGGCAGACGCTTGGACAGCTCTTCCCGCATGTAATCCGGATCCACGTCCACATCCTCGGTGTAGTATGCCGCGAGATAACTCTTACCGTTCTCTTCGAAGCCGCGGGCAGCGACCCATTTTACCTCCAGGACCGCCTTCACGGCTGCCTCGATCTCCGCCGGCTCGATCCGGTTACCATTGATCTTGATCATATCGCCGGAGCGTCCCAGCAGCACGTAGTTGCCGTCGGGGTTCTTCCTTGCCAGGTCGCCGGTATGATACATACCGTTCACGAATGCCTTCTCAGATTCCTCCGGAAGATTGATATAGCCGCGGACGTAGGGATTCTCGAAGCAGAGCTCACCCATCTCGCCGTCGGGCACCACATTTCCGTCCTCATCCAGCAGCTGGATGTCCGTCTTAACCTCCGGCTTACCGATGGGGCAGGTCTCATAGGATTTATCGATCTGGAACACGCCAACCGCAAAGCCGCTCTCGGAGCAGGCGTAAATGTTGATGAGATCCAGCTTCTTGTTGTATACGTTATTGGCC
The DNA here is from genome assembly GCA_017437905.1 of Eubacterium sp. Classification (GTDB taxonomy): domain Bacteria; phylum Bacillota; class Clostridia; order Lachnospirales; family Lachnospiraceae; genus Eubacterium_Q. Next base: position 22,773 of record JAFRWY010000086.1, on the reverse strand, counting down.
GGTTCACTACCTACGAAGAGCATGCGCAGGAAGGGTCCGGTCTGGTTGCCCAGCATCCGTACATAGGACGGAGTCAGGAAGGTGACGGAGATCCGCTTCTCCATGAAGAACATCTTCAGAGCCATGGGGTTCTTGATGGTGGCGTAGCTCACCACGTAGATCTTTCCTCCCTGAATGCTGAGGCCCTTCAGGATCACGATGACGGAAGCCACAAAGTTCATGGGTGCCAGCAGCGCCAGACGGTCCTTGTTTGTAAACGGGGTCTCGCCGTTCACCTGGATGGACTCGATGGCGCGATTCAGATTGCCGTACTCATGGAGTACGCCCTTGGGATTTCCCGTGGTACCTGATGTGTAGATGGCATAAGCTGCATCATGGTCATCCGGCGTCTCGTGGCCGGACAGGGCTTCGGTCTGAATGATCTCGCTCATGGCCTGCATGTTGATCTCAAACTTGCATCCGCAGTCCTCACGGATATAATTGATACGCTCCGGTGCATAGGTATCCTCTACCAATGCCCAGGCCGCGCCGGCCTTCCATACGCCCAGCATGGCTATAATGGGCTGTACGCCACGAGGCAGGTTGATGAGGACGAAATCCTCCCTTCCTACGCCCTTCTTCTTCAGATATGCATAGACACGTCCCGTCAGGTCATCCAGCTGTGTATAAGTGATGCCCTTGGAATGCGAATCGTCGAAAAGGATGGCCGCATTCGGCGTGTCCTTCGTGTACTGATCCAGCAGATCAATAATAGTACCCATACATTTCTCCTCCTGTTATCGTTCCGAATTTAGTCTGATGAAAGCCCCCATGATCCTGCCTTCATTGCTGCAGAAAATCTAATATCTATTTTACCGCATTTCATGCCCATCACACAACCTTTTTCTTCCCCTTTCCTCCGGTTATTCTGCCACCGCTATACTCCATGTTCCCGGTGACGAAAAAAAGCCGGCGGTCAGGAAAGGGGAGCTGGCCACCGGCAGGGTAAAGAGAGTGTATAAAAAAGGGTTGGCAAAAGGATTTATGAAAAGAGTGATCGTGAAGCGTCTTTTACAGCTCGTCGTAGGCCACGGCAGGTCGTCCCATGCTGATCTCCAGGTTCCCATTTTCCGTACGAAGCTCATCCATCAGAGCCTTCACGGAGACACCGGGTCTTGTGATCACATGATAGCTGACCTTATACATGCTCCCCATATTCGTGGTCTTCACCTCATCGATGATATAGGAGCTGAGGTACTTATCCAGGATCGGATCGAATTTGCCTTCGAAATCCAGATTCTCCGGGACCATGATCTTTAAGATCCTCTCCTGTTTGGAACTGTCACCGAAGCCGGTTACATTCAGCACCAGCATCAGCAGGGAGATCACTACAGTGAAGATGGCTGCGATCCCGATATATCCCATACCGGTTGCCAGGCCCACGGCCATGGCCTCGAAGATACACGCGATCTCCTGGCCCCGTCCGGGTGCGGAACGGAAGCGTACCAGACTGAAGGCTCCGGCCACCGCAACCCCCGCACCCAGGTTGCCGTTCACCAGCATGATCACCATCTGCACTGCTGCAGGCAGTACTGCCAGTGTGATAAGAAAACTCCTGGAGCAATGATTCCTGATCTTATACAGGAGGGCAATCACGATGCCGCAGATAACGGAGCATCCGGTTGCGATCAGGAAATTCGTTCCCGTGAGTGTTGTCGTCGTAAAAATGGAATCAAAGATATTCGTCATAATGTTCATCCCCTTTCGTCAGTCTGTTCCTGACATTTATTTGCAGACTTTTGTCATCGAATTTCAGGCATAGGCCACTGCCTCTCTGTTCTTCTGTACTGCGCTGCCTGCAAGGCGGTAGATGTAGGCGCCTGCCAGGCGACGGCTCATCATAACCTCGTAGCCTCTTCCGTACTTGGAGAAGGATACCGGGAAGATTCCCAGCTCGCTGAAGATCCGCGAAAGCTCCATGGGAAATGCGTTGGCGATCTTCACCTCCATCAGACGCTGTCCCGGCTGCAGAAGATCTTCGCCCTTCGGTCCTTCCTTCAGATCCAGCTTATCGGTTCTCCAAAGGATCTGCCGGTCAAATGTGATCCGAAGGTTCGGATCCTGGATCCCTGCCATGGCGATCCGCTTGTAGGAGATAGCCATGGCCGGCCGAAGGCCCGCATATCCGTTCTTCATGGCATCGATCTCTGCCTTGATCTGGGATTTCTGAAGAAGCTCGCCCCGTCCGTCCAAGTAGTTCCTGGCTTTCTCGTAGGGTGCATCGATCCGGCGTTTATAGACCACACCTTTGTACTTCTTCTTAATCTCGATAAAGGAAGTGGATTCATCCTTCGGTATACCGTAGCTGCGAAGTCTGAGCTTCTCCTTATACACCGGCTTCTCCAGGGAAGTACGGATCAGGTTGAAATCCGGGGTATCATAGTAGATATTCAGGATATCGCTCTCACCGTACCGGTCGACTTCCGCGATGCCCTGCAGCCGCTGCATCAGTGCTACGTACTGCTCCTCACTCAGGAGATATTTGATCTCTGTTCTTTTGAAAACTTCCTGGAATGTACTCATGGTATGTACCCCTTTCCTCCGTATTTCGCCTGGTTCACATCGGGCAAGGCCCGTGTCTTTGTTCCTTTGATGATGCCATGATACCGCAGCAATCTGAAAGAAACCTTAAAACATAAAAAAGTTTTTTCAGAAATATTGCAGACCGTTCATCTGACGAAAAATACCGTTCATCGGGATTATCTTTCCAACCCCGATCCCATGAGATATAGTCGGATTCACAAAGACAAAAAGCAGGCAGCCGGGAAAGCGGAGCAGAGACAAACCAAATCCGCAGAAGCAGCAGGCTTCCCGAAGGCCCTAAATTCGAGTCAAAGGAGAAAGCCATGAAAGGATCGATCGCTATCCGGACCACCGGACTGACCAGGATATATAACGAGAAAACAGCTGTGGATCACCTGGACCTGACCATCCCCGAGGGAGAGCTCTTCGCCCTGCTGGGCGTAAACGGAGCCGGCAAGACCACCACCATCCGCATGCTGTCCTGCCTCACTGCCCCCACCCGGGGGACGGCAGAGATCTTCGGGCATGATGTAAGCCGGGAGCCGGATAGGGTAAAGGAAATGATCGGCATCTCCACCCAGGATACGGCAGTGGCCGAGAAGCTGACCGTGGAAGAGAATCTCCGGTTCATGGCAGAGATTTATGGAAAGAACCGGGACGCCGCGGAAGGGATCATCCGGGATTTCGGACTGGAAGAGGTGCGGAGCAAAAGGGCAAAAACCCTCTCCGGCGGGTGGAAACGCCGACTGTCCATCGCCATGGCGCTGATCGGCGACCCGAAGGTTCTTTTCCTGGATGAGCCCACCCTGGGCATGGACGTCCTGGCCCGCCGGGAGCTGTGGAAGATCATCAGCGACCTGAAGGGAAAAACCACCATCATCCTCACCACCCACTATATGGAAGAAGCAGAGGCGCTGTCCGACCGGATCGGAGTCATGATCCGGGGAAGACTTGTGGAGCTGGGAACCCTTTCCGAACTGGAGGAAAGGACCGGCAGGAAGGGACTCGAGGAGGTCTTCGTCTCTCTGCCGGACCGGTAACTCCTGCAGTCTGCAGCCAGCGGGCCTGTCGTCACCTCTGATACAACCCAATCAGACAAGAAAAGGAGTCTGTCATGAATAAAACCGTAAGCTTTGCAAGAAGAAATCTCACGGAAATGTCCCGCGACGTACTGAGTTACATCTTTTGCGTTGCATTTCCGGTTGTGATGCTGATCATCATGAGCCTGGTGAATTCCAACATCCCAAAGGAGTCCGGCATGACCATCTTCCGGATCGATAATCTGGCAGGGGGCGTGGCCGTCTTCGGACAGACCTTCATCATGCTCTTCACCGCACTTCAGGTGGCCACGGACCGGGGAAGCTCCTTCCTGATCCGCCTGTATGCCTCCCCCATGAAGAGCCGGAATTTTACCAACGGATACATCCTGCCCATGCTGATGGTTGCACTGATCCAGGGCGTCATCACCTACACGGCATCCTATATCATCGCTCTCATCACCGGATATGATCTGAACCCGCTGGGACTGCTGTCGGCTCTTTTCACTGCACTTCCCTCCGCCCTGTTCTTCATCGCACTGGGGCTGATCTTCGGCACTCTCTTCAATGAGAAAGCCGCTCCCGGAATGTGCTCCGTGATCATGGCCATCAGCCAGTTCCGATCCCTGAAGCGTGACGTGGACGCCATCAATGAGGAGCTGGGTTCCGCCACCGGAATCGGGATATGACCGCTTTCAATGTAGAGCCGGGTTCCGCCACCGGAATCGGGATATGACCGCTTTCAATGAGGCGCTGATTTCCGCTATCATATCAGATACAAAAAAACATCCAGCTGAAGGGGAGATTCCCCTCGCCGGATGTTTTTTGTATATGCATTGTGCCGCTATGCCGGGCTACACTGAGGATTTTTGAGGCGTACTATCGGTGTAAGCGGGCAAGCATTCGGTCGAGTTATTTAAGAACAGGTATACTAGGGATTGGTACAGTAACCCGCCGCATTGAAGCTGTAGATCACGCCGTCGATGGTAAGCTTCTGGTTCTTCGCATACCAGCCCTTCGTATCGATGAAGTACCAGCCGGTCTTATCCTTCTTCCAGGACGCCTTCGCCGTGTAGGTATTGGTTCCGTCCTTATTCAGCCAATAGCCCTTGCAGTACTCGTTGGCAGCCATGGTTCCGTCCGCCTTGAAATAATACCATTTTTTATTGATCTGCTTCCAGCCCGTCACCATCTGTCCGGTCCCGGGCATGAGATAGTACCAGCTGTTCCCCGTCTTCTTCCATCCGGTCTGCATGATTCCGGAATTATCAAAACAGTACCATTTGTTCCCGATCTTCTTCCAGCCGGTCACCATCCATCCCTGCTTGTCAAAATAGTACCATTTCCCGCTGATCTTCTTCCATTCCGTTACGGGATTGCCTTCCTCATCATAATATTTCCTTTTTTTGCCGGAGATTTCCCAACCGGTCTTCACCGGTTCACCCTCTACATCCAGAAGGATCTCAGTTTCACCATAGTAGTCACCGATGCCCCGGATATGCAGCACATATCCGCCCGGCTTCGTCGGAAGGCCTGACAACTTCTTATCACCCGCAAGAACCTTTTCCCGTTCGGTATTCATATCATCCAGATCTCCGACTCTGGTGAAGTAGGTTACCTCATAATCCGTTCCCTCGGTGAGAACCTTCTCCCCACCGGCCTTCACTACCGGAGCGGTAAGCTTCTCCAGGTCCACCCAGAATCTGTCGCACATACGCCACCCGTCCTTTTTCTTGAATCCGGGGAAGGTAACCTCCGCACAGATCCAGCAGATGGAATGGGAATCGATGATGAAGAAGGTCCCTTCCGTTATGTCCTCCGGATCATCCTTCATAACCGCGCTTACCCGGAACTCGTTAAAGCCTGCCTCCAGATTCACTCCGGAGATTCCGTAAGGCGCCGTCACCGTCTCATAGACATCCTCTCCGGCCTCGTCGTCCCACCATGTCCGGCTGACCGTCAGTGTATAAAGCTCCGGATCGATCTCTTCGCTGTCAGGATCCAACAACCGGATCTTCAGGTCACTGATGGTGTCTTCCTTAGAGTCGATATAATAAAAATGTGCCCAGTCATAGGTACTGTCGCCGTCAAAACTGATTCTTTTCCCCTCTTCTGCGTGTGCTTCCGCCGGCCACGCGGTAATTATCAGAAACAACGACAGACACAGAGTGAACAACAGGGGAAGCCTCCCCGTCTTCGCAATCTTCCTTCTTACCATACTTCAACCTTCTCCTTTCCATTCTGTGATACTGGGGAAAACGTACCATGCCCCGAATACCATAGTATCAGAAGAAAAATTGAAAAAGGTGGCCTGACAGACCACCCTTCTTTATTCCTCCTTGCCTTTCGCTTTGTCAAACACCCTGTCCGAGTTCGCAAGGATCAACGCCAATTCCCCCATCGAAATATCACTCGGACGGTTTACTCCGGTCAGTATGCCTGTTTCCTCCGCAAAGCCCACCGCCACACGGACACCCGGGTAATAGCCGTTATCATCCTTAATGCCTGACCAGTCCGCGACAATGGAAGGATCGTGTACCTTGACCGCTGCATAGATCGCAATATCCCGGTCAACGGTCTGCCCGTCATCCCATCCCCAGGGCATGAAGAATTCGTCACTCTCCCTTGGCATGTCCGTATTGATGCCATACACATACTCGCGGTCAAGTCCGTACAGCTCGATCATCGCAGCGCGGAGATCTCCTACCGTAGCGACATCGTCCTTTTCATCGAACATATCCGAACCGTATCTGTCCTTCATGAAGGCTACGGCATCGGCAATCCTCTCCTCATCGGACTGATATGCCGGGATGGCGTCAGCGGTGAAGGGCGTGTAGGTAGCAGTCCGGTAGATCATGACTCCCGCAAAGATCAACAATCCTACCGCAAGCAGGGCGCCAAAGGATATGGCAGTCATGCGCAGTCCCTGGGTTCGGGGATTCGCCTGCAGGAGAGCCTTTTTTAACCTCGAAACGTCGGTAAAACGATCCTTGGGATCAAAGCCGGTACATTTTCTGATGATTTTTGCGAGCGGCCGATAGACCCTGACATTTTTATTCTCCTTTGTGCTGCCGGTCAGCAGCCAGCGCAGCAGAATACCCAGGGAATAGATGTCCGTCCGTGCGTCCGTCTGCGAAAAACCGTACTGCTCCGGCGGCGCGTAGGCCGGCGTCCCGAAGAATGTGGTGTCTGTCTCATTTCCACGCCGGTAGATACGGGCTATATCAAAATCAATCAGCGATACACTCCCGTCTGAGCAGACAATAATATTCTGTGGCTTTATATCACGGTGGATGATCGGCTCGTCTCTATGGTGCAGGTATCTGAGAATATCGCATATGCGTACGCATATTCCCACGATTTCCTGTTCGTGCAGCTCATTTTCCTCCGCATACCGGCTGAGAGGGACCCCTTCGATGTATTCCCTCACCGTTACGGTCATGGTATCGCTTTCAAATTCAGTAATAAACCTCGGCAGGCCGTCATGGTCAAGGCTTTGCAGAACCGCGCGATTGTCGGATATCCTCCATTTGGACTTGTCATAACACTTCGCTATGCAGATTTCTTCGTTTTTATTCTGCACAAGAAGTGTGCATATCCCGTTTTGATCGGATAAGCATTCCATAATATCATATTCCGATGCAAATCCATCCGGATAAACCGAATCATCATATGTTTCCAGTATGGATTGCAGAAGAGCATCATCCTTCATTACGTCTGACCCCCAAAAGCGGCAGATTGTGATCATAAAGCACCATCTGCGTTTCCGTCACATTTATCCGGTGATGCAGACAATATGCGATGACGGCATCTCTTTTGACGCGGGGATGTAACGCGGTAACACGGGCTATCTTCAGAAGCTGCTGCGCATCATCCGTATCCATCCCGAAGCCAAAGGCAAGCTGAAGAACCGTGTCCCGGGAGGGATTTCGTGCACCTGAAAAAAGCCGGTGTCCATAGGAGGAATCCAGATTGCTCCTTTTTATGATGCTTTCCGGCTTTTCATTTCGTTCCCTGCACAGCTGCGATATATATTCGGAAAATGCAGGCATTTCACAGGCATCACCTGTATGCTCCAGATAATCCCCGACGGAGGCAGATCTGAAAAGTCGCATCCATAATTCCTCAGTTGACAGCTTCGCTGATTTATCCCCCAAGTGATTCTCCTCCGTTTCAAAACACATTCCGCATTCATGGATCCATGAAAGCTATGCCGGCACCTGTTTACCCACGGACTATTCTATCATATGTGAGGGCTTCTGGAAAGACCATTATTCCTGTCGGGCACCCCCTTAAGAACCACTGTTCGCTCCCTTTGCGGCATGCGTCTGCCGGTTCCAACTTACGGACATCAGGGCAAGCATCAACGATACTCCCATTCCGATCAGAGACAGGTTGGACACGATACTTTCAGGCACTCCCCAGGCCACCAGCACCTGATTCATAAATGTGCCCGCCAGTCCGAAACAGCCTCCGGCCGCCACTGCCGCAAGCCACAGCGGCTTTCTGATGCTCCGCTTTCCATGTGCCAGAATGGCGATGAGCAGCGGGAAGATCACCCCCGGCGTGTAGATGGAATATGCGCCTGACAGGATACTGATAATATTGCCGCTGCCCAGAAGGGCAATGGCCGTAGCGATACCGCCGATCCCAAGCACGGTAAATCGGATACAGGTTACGCTCTTCTTTCCCAGGATATCCCGGGAGAATATGGTTGCCGCGTTGATGATGCAGGTATCCGTAGAGGAAAGAATGGCCGACAGCAGTCCCAGACTCATGATCACACTGATCCATTTTGGAAGCAGCGAGATCACATACATCAAGGTCTTCTGCCCCCCCAGAGCTTCCGCGGTCACATGTTCCCTGGCCCAGAGACCGATCATGGTAATGAGGAAAGCCACCACCATCAGTACGATACCGGCGATGGCCGCGGACCGGCGCGCCGCCCGTCCGTCTCTGGAAAGGAAGTTCCTGGACAGGATGTCCGGTCCCAGGAAATACACGCCTCCGATGATGAAGAACTGAGTAAAGAGGTTCATGGGACCATAGGAATCATTCAGAAGTTCCACCTGCTGTGCCGCATCCCCCACAGATCCGGGGGTAGAGGCAAAGAGCCAGATGACTGTAAGAAGGATCCCCGCCAGGATCACCAGCAGCTGTACCCGGTCTGTTTTTACCACCGACAGCTGTCCTCCCAGGGCTGTATAGGCAATGACGATGACGGACAGAAGAAGCATCAGCCACTTGCTGCTGCTTCCCGTGGCAAAGGTCACCAGGCTGTGCATGGCCACCAGCTGACCTGCCACCACTCCCACCCAGGCGATGGTGATAAGGGCTGCAAGCAGCACCGATGCAGCTCTTCCCACGGTGATCTCCGCCAGATGGGGCAGAGTGTCCGCGCCGATCTTTCTTACCCGTTCCGACAGCAGCAGTGACTGCAGGAAGAGGCCTACCGCGCCGAACACCAGCCACCAGATTCCCGGGAAGCCGATACTGTATACCGTGTCCGTAATACCGATGGTGGCAGATGCCCCCAGCACGGTGGCCAGCAAGGTCATACATACCGTAACGGTACTCTGCCGACGGCCTGCCACCGCATATTCAGTGAAATCCCTGCTTCTCCGGCTGTCATAAAAGCCGATGGCCATCATGGCCACCAGATAGATTCCCATGCATATGATAAATAACCAGTTCATTCCCGACTCCTTCCGCAAGCTGATCCACATCCCTGTATGATGGACCTCAGGTGATACACGCTCCAATGCAGGCACTGTCCGCAGTGATACTTGTTCCAGCCCAGGCACTGTCCGCAGTGAGATACATGCTCCGGCCCGGTTTCCATCTCCGGTGGATCATCCGAAAAAAGAGTGTAACAAAAAAAAGAGGCTTCGTCAACCAAAAATCATGCACCGGTTGACGAAGCCTCTTTTCCTTAGAAACTGAGATCCTTGCTGATCAGTTTTAGATCCGTATAGAATGTCATATATACCACCCGATGGGTTTTGTCACTGACAGTCAGCACCAGGCACTGGTTCTTTGCCGTATCGCAATAATAGTAAGACTGGGAGCTCCCGCCCATCATGTCATTGATGACGTTAAAGGTATAATCCGACTTAAAGGTCATCAGCTCGGCGATATCGGCCTCCATATCATTTACGCCGACGCCGTAGAATCGGTAATCCCTGCCATCTGTGGCAACTCCCACCTGATCCCCGTTGATGTAGATCACCTGCAGACTGCCTCCCTGCCGCACGGTCACGGTGCCGCCGGAGTATTGCTGAACCTTCGGAGCCTGCTGATTATAATCCTCAAAGGTAAGTCCCAGATGATCCGCCAGCTCCACCTCCGTGAAGGTAAGATATTTGGTGATATCTTCGCCTCCGGAACCGATGACGTGCTTGATCACCAGAACCGCACCGAAGACCAGTGCAGCGATGAGCAAAAGGCCGATGATCTTGTAGACCACGCCCAGCCGCTTCTGCTTCCTACCGAGATTTGAGGAAGAGGTCTTCACCGCTCCCATATCCACATAGGTCGGCAGATCCCTTCGCAGCTCATCCGTATGGTCCCCATACTTCTCCAGAAACTCGGCCTCCGCCTTCTCCCGTTTCAGGATCTCCGTATTTTTCTTGATTTCGTAAGCCAACTTACTACCCTCTCATCATCCGTCCAGCCGTCACACGTTCACTTCCGACCATTTCCTGTGAGCCAGAAAGCCAAGTCCCAGGGCATTCGGCCCGGTGTGTGCACCAATGGTATTATTGATCATGGCTACATTGTATTTCCGGTTCACCTTGATGCCAAGCTCCGACTCCACACGATCCGCCAATTCCTCTGCATCCGCACGGTTGTAGGTATAGACCACATACATATATGTCTGGTCCGGCTGCAGATCCTTCGCGATCCGCAGGATCTCATTCACCGCGCGCTTCCGGGTCCGTACCTTCTTCAGCGGAACGATCTTCCCTTCCTCATTCAGGTACAGGATGGGTTTAATGTCCAGCAGTGTACCAAATGCACCGCTGAAGGGATTCAGCCGTCCGCCACGCACCAGATACTTCAGATCATCCACCACGAACATTCCAACAAAATTATGCTTGATGGACTCGATATAATCCCGGATCTCCTCCATGGTGCGGCCTTCCTTCTGCATGTCCCGCGCCACATAGAGCATCAGCCCTGCACCGCCGGACTCGCTCAGGGAATCCATCACGATGATCTTGGATCCCGGATATTCCTGCATCAGCTCCTCCGCCACATTATGGCAGGTCTGGTAACTCATGGAGAGCCCCGAGGAACATATGATGGCAAGGATATCCTTCCCTTTCTTCAGCTCCTCCTCGAAGGTCCTGCGTGCCCGGTCCGGATTGACGCCGGAAGACTTCGCCGTCTCCCCGTCTGCCAACCGCTTGTAGAATGTCTCTTCATCCAGCAGGATCTCGTCCCCGTAAATGATATCATCCCCTTCAAAGTAGTAATACTGCGGAAGGATCACGATCCCCTCATCTTTTGCATAGTCCGGATGGACGTCGGTATTCACGTCCGTAAACAATGTAAACTCCCTCATCCAACAACCCCTTTTGTATAGAATAACCCACGCTGCCGTTCCGGTCACACACCGCACATCGGTTCACAGCTTATGTACATCCTGCCTGCACGGCTCATGTATTTCCTGCCTGCACGGCTCATGTATCTCCTGCCAGTACAGTTCATGCATCTCATGCGAGTACGGCTCATGTACCTCTTGCCTGTGCGGCTTATGTCTCACTTAGCCACACGGCTTCCCGCCTGCATGTCATCGCATGGTCTCTGTGATCAGCGGTACCATCTGCTTCTTCCGGGATACCACACCCGGCAGATAAACCGACTTATGATCCTTTGATGTCACATTGAAACCTGTCTCCAGGATGACCTCAGCCCCGTTTCCGGAGAAGAGCACCTCCGAAGACTCCTTTAAAATATTTGTTATCATGAAGAACAGCAGATCCACATCGTCCTGCTCCCGAATCTTGTCCATCTCCGGCTGAACCTTCTCTTTGATGGTTTCGATCTCGTTTGCGTCCATGGTACTGATCTGCCCCACGGCGATCGTGTGTTTTCCGGCTGTAAACCGCTTGAAATCCTGATGCAGGATCTCGCCCGCGGTCTTATTTCCCAGATAACTGCCCGCCTGGAACATGGCCTTTGCCAGTTCCTCCGCATCGACACCTGCGATCCGCGCAAGATTTTCGCCTGCAATCTTATCCACATTTGTACAGGTCGGGGACCGGTACAGCAATGTATCGGAAATGATGGCCGAAAGCATGAGTCCCGCGATGTCCTTCGGAATATCGATTCCTTCATCCATGAACATCTGATAAATGATGGTACAGGTGCAGCCCACCGGCTGGTTCCGGAAGAATACCGGCTTCGACGTTGTCACCGTACCGAGCCGGTGATGATCAATGATCTCCAGAAGATCCGCAGTCTCGATCCCGTTAACTGCCTGGGACTTCTCATTATGATCCACAAGGATGACTTTCTTCCTGGAAGCACCCAGGAAGTTCCGTCGGCTGACCATGCCCTTGTAATTCCCCGCGGAATCCACCACCGGGAAATATCTGTGCCTCGTGGAAGCCATGATCGGAAGAACATCCTCGATATAATCATCCGCCTTAAAGGTCTGCAGATCCTTCGTCCGCATAAAATAGCGGATCGGAATGCTCTGATAGATAAGACGTGCTACGGTAAAGGTATCATGCGGGGTCACGATGACCTTGCAGCCCTTCTCGGCCGCAAGCTTCTTGATGGACTCCGTTACCTTCGCACCCGCACAGACGATGATGCAGTCCGCCTCCATTTCAATGGCGCAGAGCTGGGATTCATAGCGATTACCCAGGATCACAACGTCATGGGGAGCGATCTGCTCTTCCATGGCATCCGGTGTTCCCGCAGCGATTAGGACCTTGCCCTGAGTCTGCATATCCCCCAGTTCACCAACCAGCATCACCCCGTCCAGCGTGGCAACAATGTTGATATAGGAGGTCTTCGCATCCGACAGTGTATTCGCTTCATAGGAGCCCATGTAAGATTCCATGATGTCTCCGGTGGTGATGAGCGCCGACAGACGTTTTCCCTCGGTGATACAGAGCGTTACTACCTTATGCTCCTTCATGATCTCCCAGGCATCCTTCAGCGACATCCCCTCCGGAACCCCGTTCAGATGGCGCATTTCCATGTCGCGCACCTGCGTCCGGACATCACCAATAAACCGGGGTGGCTTAATACCGAACCGGTCCAGTACATACTGGGTCTCACTGCTGATATTTCCGCAGCGGGCCGCTATGAAAATCTCCTCCGGCTCCTTCTTCTGCTTCAGATAAGTGTAAGCGATCGCAGCCGAGATAGAGTCAGTGTCTGGGTTTTTATGCCCGATCACATAAGTTGGTTTCACTGTTTGTGTGCTCATCGTCTGAATAAAGAAAGACACAACCGACGTGTGAACACGCCAGTTGTGTCTTACGTCCCCTGATTATTCGATCGTAAGGATGTCCGCAAAACCGGTCACCTCAAATACCTCACTTACCACTTCCTGAACATTGGTCACCTTCATGGATCCCTGCTGATTCATGGTCTTCTGAGCCCAGAGGAGAACACGAAGTCCTGCAGATGAGATATAATCCAGCTTACCGAGGTCGATCACAAGTTCAGTCACACCATTCAGAGCTGCCTTCAGTTCCTGCTCAAGCTCCGGTGCTGTCGTTGTGTCAAGACGTCCCTCGATTGAAACTGTCAGAGTGCTACCGTTCTGTTCCTTATTGATTGTCATTTCTTTGCCTCCTTTTCAGATGGATTTTTTTGATTTCTCGAAAGCATTGTACCACATTTTTCACATATATACAAAGGATTTCAGATATTTTTCATGATGAATTTTAATGTTGCCCCGGTGACTGGGGCGGACGGCCCTGCTGAGACTGCTGTCCCTGTTGCTGTCGGGCCTGTAGTTGCTGCTGTTTTTGCTGTTGCTGTTGCTGATGCGCCTGCAGCTGCTGTTGTTTCAGTTGTTGTTGCTGTGCCTGCAGTTGTAATTTACGCTGCTGCTGCGCCTGTGTCAGCTGCTGCGCCCGGGCCTGTTGCTGTGCCAGCATATTTGCCTGGTTCTTCATCTGACGGGCCTGCTGTTGTGACTGTGCATTTGCCTGATTCTGCATCTGCTGGGCACGGGCCTGCTGCATCTGACGGGCACGCATCTGCTGATAGGCCTGCTGGGCCTGGGCATTTGCCTGATTCTGCATCTGCTGACCCTGCATACCCGGCTGGTTTACACGGATCTCTGCCCGGCCCTGCATCTGCTGTGCACGCATTTGCTGATACGCCTGCTGAGCCTGGGCATTCGCCTGATTCTGCATCTGCTGCGCCTGGGCACTTGCCTGGTTCTGCATCTGCTGCGCCTGGGCACTTGCCTGATTCTGCATCTGACGGGCCTGCATACCCGGCTGGTTTACGTGGATCTGGCCCTGCATCTGCTGCGCACGCATCTGCTGATAGGCCTGCCGGGCCTGGGCATTTGCCTGGTTCTGCATCTGCTGCGCCTGAGTGCTTGCCTGATTCTGCATCTGCTGGCCCTGCATCTGCTGCGCCTGCATATTTGCCTGATTCTGCATCTGCTGTGCCTGTGCATTCATCTGGTTCTGCATCTGACGGGCCTGGGCATTCGCCTGGTTCTGCATCTGCTGCATCTGCTGCACCTGCATACCCGGCTGGTTTACCCGGATCTCTGCCTGCCCCTGCATCTGCTGCACCTGCCGGGCCTGCATATTCGCCTGGTTCTGCATCTGCTGCATCTGGGCATTCGCCTGATTCTGCATCTGACGGGCCTGGGCATTCATCTGCTGACCCTGCATACCCGGCTGATTTACGCGGATCTGTGCCTGACCCTGCATATTCATCCGGGCCTGCATCTGCTGCTGAGCCAGGTTTGGATCATACATCTGCACCCCATATCCCTGATCCGCACCGGCATTTGCCATTGCCTGCTGCATCGCCTCTTCCCGTAGTTTCTTCTTCTCTACCCTTCGTTCCTTTGCCGCCGCCAGCTTCGGTGCCAGGATCTTCTTCAAAAGGAACGCCAGAACGATCAGACAGACAAGAAGCACCGCTCCCGCGATCCAGCCGATCAGCTGCCATGTCTTGTAATTCGTTACGAGTTTATATCCTTCCTCCGTGTTCATGGTCAGGAGTCCGTATCCCTGAACCAGATTCATCACGTGAAATCCGTACCACATGAATCCGCAGGAAACAAGCGAAAGAAGGATCGTGATGATTAAAAGTACGATCATGCTTTTTTCCTCCTGTTCCCTTTGACGAAGACGATGATATAGATCACCAGAAGAACAAGGAATACACTGCCCGCAATGATCCAGCTGAGGATATCCTTCTCTTCCTCTACACTTCCCTTCCTTACAACAGCCTGGTATCTGGACTCATTTCCGGCAGGATCGACCGCCGAGAGGACGATGGTATTATCCCCGCCGGAAAGCATGAACTTCTCATTGAAGAATCCGTTCTCCTGTGTGATCTCCCTGTCATTCAACTTGAGCGTTGCACCGGTTTCCGTGTATCCGCTGATATATACATAGTCCCCCTGAGTCACCGTCCCGTTCAGATCCTCCGTCACCGCCAGCTGCGGCGGCTCGGAATCCAGCTGGATCCTGGTCTCATAATCCTTCATGGTACCGCTTTCATCCACCAGCCGGAACAGGATCCGGTTCATTCCGTTCTCAAGCATGACTCGGTAGGTTCCTGCTTCTTCCCCTGACAGTTTCTTCTCGTCATTGACATATCCCTCGACACTGACCTTTCCGCCGGATGTGATCTCCACATCCACAAAGCTCTGGTTTGTAACACCGGCTTCAATTCCGAAGATCAGCTCCGCGTTGATCTTAGTTCCCTTGTTCACCTCAACCAGATCATATCCGCTGTCTGGATAGGTTACGGCGATCAGTACCTTATCCTGATCAGAAGCAAAGGTTCCTTCGAAGGAAAGGATTCCCTCCAGTTTCATGGCGTCGATCCGGTTATGGTCCGCATCATAAACCTGAACCGTATAGGTGATACGCTCCGCATCTTCCACATCCGGCGCATTCCAGCGCGCATAGTATCCGTCATTTCCATTGGAGCCTGCGCCTACCTGCAGTTTTGTCGCAGTGGCCACACCCTGGTAACTGACATAACCGTCCATATAACCCCTGGTCCAGGATTTCCCGTCCTTTACATTCGCAAAGAAATGATATTCTCCCTGCGTAAGACGGGACAGGTCCAGCTGATATGTTCCTTTGGCGGAGTCATAGCTGCTGCTATTTGCCACTTCCACTCCATCGTATCCGTCACTGTCCGTATCCGCATAGATCCAGACATCTGCATCCTCCGATGCATTGGCAAGCGACAGAGTGGCTGTCCCTTCCTGTCCGCTGACGGATACAACAAAGCTGCTGATCGCCAGTTCCGAAGGAAGTTTTCCGCATTCTGCGTACAGACTGCCTGCATTCTCCGCACCGGTAACCGTCCAGGTTCCTGCCTGTGCATTGGGGACAGTGATATATACACCGCCTTCCATTTCGCTCACCGCATCCGGCGTCTTCTTCGCACTGTAGACTGTCCCGTCCGGTGCAGTCAGTTCGATGTCTGCCGCGACGGTCTTGTCAGCCCATGTTATATGAAAGATTGCTCCGTTCTCATAGCCTTCCTCCACATCAACCGTAGTGGTGACCGGTTCTGCGTACACCCCTGAGGGAACCGCGAAGAGGCCCCCGGCCATCAGTGCCAGAAGAAAGAGCCATTTAAAAAGTCTTCTATTCATTTACAGATCCTCATCCCTGCTTATTCTCGGTTTCCTGACAACAGACGTTTTCCGGCCTGCTCTGTCAGCTGCCGGACTTGCTGCTATCTCAGATCCGGGGCACCGTCATAATTATAATATACACCCCTGTAGGTCTTCCCGTACTTCAGCCACGCATATCCGTCCTGCTGTCCCGGCTCGTTCCAGAACTCATAACTGTAGGCTCCGTCATGCTTTGCGCTGACTCCCGGTCCTGTCAGGCTTCCCTGATCCGTTCTGACCTTATACTTCCGGAACCAGCCGTCAGATACCCGTTCCGATGTATAGACCACCTCGCCTTTTCCTGTCATATGACTGCCCAGGAACTGTATATCATAATCACCCTTCCTCTCGATCCTCAGACTGCTTCCGTCTATGCCGATCTGTACTTCCGCACCTTCAGATCCCGGCACATCCATGGCCGCCTTCGCATCGATCCGGAAATCCGAAAGGTTGACCCTCAGCTCCGCAGCATCCGACTTTCCTGTTCCGAGCACGTCCTTAAGGCTCTTATAAACCACGCAGGCGTCCTTATCCGCAGGCTTCATTTCCAGTTCGATATTCGCGGAAATGACCACGTCTCCCGCATCTGCAGCCCGGGAAGAAAGACCGTCGATCTTTCCGGTTGCATTCTTCATGTAAATCGTATCGTAGAAGGAATATGCTTCCGTTCCCACGGACAGTTCCACCGTATCCGCCGTGAGCCCCTTCGAACCGATGGAAAGAGCCCATACTCTGGCTTCCGTTGCTTCCGAATCCTGATCCGCTCCCATGGACTCCTGTTCGATCTTCGTATTCAGACTCCAGATCCGCTTCTCCTTATCGAGAGAATTCATGGTTCCGCTGAAGCCCCGGATCTTTAGACCCCTGCTGATCTCGAAGACAGTATCCTGATCCCCGCATTGATAGGAGCCGCCGAATTCAACCGAACCATAGGTTGCGATGAGCGTAAGATCCATTTCCGCCATGGCCTGTTCCGTATAGCGGAGTGTTCCTCCGGTAAGAGACTGACGGATCGAATCCAGAATCGGAGAAAGATCTGCCCTTGTCACCTTGCATTTCAGATATCCGGGATAGAGCGTTACTTCTCCGGTTGCATTTTTCAGGACACCCGGTATCAGCTCGTCACCCCCACTCAGATTGAAATACGCATGGTCCTCGGATACTTCGATCGATACGGCACCATCCAGGATCACGAAGTCACCGCTCAGGTTCTCTCCCGCAAATCCCGTAGTCTCAGCATCCTGTCCGCAGTTCAGATACAGTCTTCCGTTGCCACCCAGCGTTCCGTACTGTCCCAGATCCAGCATAGGCGTATTCTCTATATTCGCAGGAATATCATACGAGTAAATGCTGAGATCCCCGCTGAAATGCAGGAAGTTATTGATCAGTACATTTCCGCTGGCCACCAGTTCATTATCGCCGGCCCTGCCGATCTCATCCGCCATGATCAGCGTATGTCCGATCTTTACGGATTTTGTAGTTCCTCCGTCAAATACACGGAACCGGATCCTGCTGTGTGCATACCGTCCGTCATTCGTGCTGATCCGGATATCATGGCTTCCTACCGGAACGGTACCCTTCAGCACCGCGGTGATCTTCCCGTCTTCTCCGGCTTTAATATCCGACAGCTTCACGGAGCCGATCTCGATACTGCTGATATCCTCCAGACCGTTTCCGGTAAGTTCCAGCGTTACGCCCTCCTGCGCCGCCTTTGCGGAAATGCTTGAGGGTGCGATGGTCGCGATACCGATGGTCTTCTGACCGATCCCGAAAATGGTTCCGTCATTTGCAGCCTCTTCACCGATGTATTCCGCATCCGCATTTCCCACATGGTAATCCCGAACCTCATAGGTGCTGTACTGCGGCAGGATCACTTCAAGGTTCCGGGAATTCCTCTCCGGATTCGCAGTTACCGTATACTTGAAGCAGTAATTGTTTACGATATATTTCTGAAGCGTAAGGTAGATATTGGCCAGATTCTCGGAATCTGCCACGATCATCTTGCCGCCGCTGGACTCGGCGATCCGGCTCATAAGATCCACATCCGCGTCCGAACCGAAACAAACGGTATATATGCTTACGCCTGTTGCCTTCGCCTGTTCTATGCATGCTGCGATCGTCTCCCACTCACCACCGTCGTGACCGTCAGACATAAGGATCACCGCACCCATTCCGGAAGCCCCGGATAACTGTTCCATTCCGAGTGTCAGCCCGGATCCGATATTTGTTCCTCCGCTGGCGTATATTCCGCCGATCGCAGTACGCAGTTCCTCTCTTGAAGAGGTTAGATCCGCGTAGCTGGCAGCCGAGGAATCATAGGCAACTACGGATATCTTCTGTGTATCGGTATTCATCTGATCCACAAGAGCATTGGCGGCGGATTTTGCATTATCCAGCGCACTGCCGTCCATACTTCCGCTCTTGTCCATAACAAGTGCGATATTGATCTGCTTTGCCGCTTCATTTGTAACCAGTTCGAAATCACTGATCTGATACTCGGTATCCACCAGTGTAAAGTCTTCCTTCTTAAAATCGCTGACCAGTTCTTCCGCCTCGTAATCCTTCTTCTTACCGCTGATATTCACATAAGCGGTGATCTCCGGATACGCTGTTGCATCCACCCGGCTCACATGGACGTAGATCTTGGAGTAGACCAGAGTCTCCTCCATGTAATCGCTGAATTCTCCGTTGATCGTTCCTTCTCTGTTCTCAACGATGTTCTGACTGTGCCTTGTGATCAGTTGTGTGATGGCACGAAGGAAGCCGGGAGTACCGGTTTCGCTGTCCATCATTTTATACTCTGCGATCACCTTCTCAAGTTCGTCCCTGATCAGGGAATCCTCTCTGACTGCCTGACCGGATGTGATCAGCTTGTAGATATACTCCTCTGCCTTCTCCTTATTGCCGGTTGCAACATAAAGCTTTGCCATCTCCAGCCGGTAGATTCCCGTATCGTCGGTTCCGTCCGGGTCTCTTGCCAGAATGAAGTTGATCGCACGTTCTGCTTCGATCCGGTTAGCTTTCCGCACAAGTTCACGGCCGGCCTCTCTCAGTTCCTCGATATCCTTCGCCGCATCGCTGCCATAGTTCCGTTCTTTTTCATTTGCCTCCCGAAACTTCTGATCCGCCGCCTTCAGCAGCGCACTGATCTCTTCATCCTCCTCGTCCAGCCATCCGTCCGACCGGGAGTTATCATATCCGCCGTATTCCGTTCCGTAAGGATCATAGGAACTGTCATCGCCTCCCCAGACGTCTTTTCCCAGTTTTCCTTCGTAATAACGGACCACGTCCTCTTCTCTGCTATGGACCTCATCCGCAATGATATCCGTAAGGATGATCGTATTCGCCGGAGTATCCGCGAAGTTGATCAGTTCCTTGGCCGCTTCCTTGGCCGACAGATAATCATGTATATCCACATAGTATTTGCTCTTCAGCTTCAGGATATCTTCACTGGTTCCGTACTTATCCTCAAACTGCTCCAGCCGGTAGATATCCATCGTCTCCGGACTTTTCCCTTCAACCCAGCGGTCGATGGTATATCTGTCAGAGAACTCCTTCTCCTCCGCGGAGAAATCCAGCGTTCCAACATACTCCTTCATCAGCTGGTCAACTTCGTAGGAAGCCGAATTCTCCGGACCTGTGGAAGTCTGACTTCCCGGATCGGCGGTGATCGCCGTCACATACTGATCAAAGTCATAATCATATGCATCTGCCGTAAGCACCGCTCCGCCGAGACCGATCTGCTCCCTGCAGATATCACGGAGCTTCATCATGCTCTTCCGTAATGTTTCATCCAGATCATCCCGCTCCAGGATCTGAACCGCCTTAAAATATCCGTTCAGATAATCTCCGGAACCGGCGGCCGCAAAAGCACGCATGGCATAAATGGAATCCTTATCCGCACCGGACCGTTCCATCTGATCCAGGATTTTGACTGCAACATCTCCGTCTCCGTCGGAGATGTAACGGTAAGCACGGTACAGATCAAAATCCTCCGAACCACCGTTTTTCCCAAAGCTCCGGATCGTGAACACGGAAAAAACAACCGTTCCCGCGACAACCGTCAGGAGCAGGATCCATTCAAATGCTTTTCTTTTGATCTTAAAAAGCTTATGTCCCAGCAGATCCACCAAGACAAAGCATGCAAAAACGATGAATAACTTCCAGTACATATCCACCTCCGGGTCAGATATTGAATCAAACGATCAGGATCATTCCTTTACGAGGACATAACTTGAACCGTCCGATAAACCGGACTTGGAGAATATCAGGGATGCTCCGGATTGTTCGATGGATATGGTACCCTTGTTCTTGTCATATTCCCCTTCAAAATCTCTTCCGTATTCGGAAAATGTGATCCTGTTTCCACTGACACTCACACTGCAGGTTCCGCCTTGTCCCATCAGATTTATGGTAGCACTTTCGCCGCTGATCGTGATCTTAAATTCGCTGATATCATAATCGTATCCCATCTGCTTCATTGCCTCCGACATGGTAGCAACATCCATGGTCACCCCTGCCATTTTCGCGGAAGTAAAGGTATACGTTCCATCCAGAGATCCGGATACAGCACCCAGTTCAGATACCTGTGCAGACTGCAGGGTGATGGTTTTATTGCTCTTGTCGTATGCAGCGGTTACGCTTCCGGTATCACTTTTCAGTGTTACATTTTCGTCACCGAAGGTTACCGTCACCGGGATCGAAATCTCATCCCCGACACGCAGTGTTCCGGATTCACCGTCAATTTCAAGCGAAACTTTGCTTCCGTCACTCCCCTGCGTGGAGTATTTTCCGTTTTGGGACGAGAAAACGCCCAGTACGAAAAGCAGCACAACTGCTCCTGCCAGAACAACGACCCCGGAAATGATTCCGATGATCAGACCTTTCCTGGATTTTTTCTCAGGCCTTGTCTCCGGATTTCCGCCGTCCGGTCCCTGATTCGGGAGAGCGCCGTCCGGCGAATTCCACGCGTTACGGTCATATCCCTGAGGCTGACCCCACTGATCCTGCTCAGGCTTCGGCTGACCCCACTGGTCATGCTGCGGCTGCTGGCTCCAGGGATTCTGCGGATTCGGCTGCTGACCCCATTGGTCACGCTGCGATGCCGGTTGATCCCACCGGTCCTGCTGCGGTTGCCGGCTCCATGGATTCTGCGGATTGGGTCGCTGATCCCACTGATCACGCTGTGGCTGCTGACCCCACTGGTCCTGTTCAGGCTTCGGCGGCTGGTTCCACTGACCCTGCTCAGGCTTCGGTGGCTGCCCCCACTGACCCTGCTCAGGCTTCGGCGGCTGGTTCCACTGACCCTGCTCAGGCTTCGGTGGCTGGTTCCACTGGTCATGACGGGGCTCTGGCTGCGCTGGCTGTGATGGCTGTGCACCGCCTGCTGCATCACCGAAGATCGTCCCACAGTGTGGGCAGTATCCGTAATTCACTCCAATTTCTTTTCCACATGCATAACACTTCATAAGGCATTCTCCTCCTCCTTGGAACAACTGCTATTTGCACTCCACGTCAATCCCTTATACAGTACCACCTTCCGTCCATCTTGTAGCATATAACGTAGAAGGAATAATCATCCCATGATGTGCGATTCTTAACGGATCCGGAAAAGTAACTGGTCGGTCGGTACCATTTTCCCATAACTTCAAAAGAAACCTCATACATCTCAATTGACTCTATCATAATATCATCACCATTGTATTTGGTAATTTTACGAATATCCGAGCGCAGGCTGGTGGTATAGTATTCGCTGGAGCTGAATTCAATTTCAAGATCCCTGATCTGACCATTACACTCTGACATCTCCTCCCGCAGATTCCTCTTGGTATTTTCGGAGATTCCCTTCTGGATTTTCGATGGAAACATTGCATCGAGCAGTTTATCTGTATTTCCATCCATGCAGGCCTCGATATAATTTTTAACCGCCGCCTCCTGCGTAGCAGCTCCATTGGAACCGGAGAGTAAAATAATCAGCAGTACGGTTGTAAGCACCACAACACCGGAGATCACACCGATGATGATATTTCTCTTCCGATTCGGATGATACATGCCATTTCCCGGTGCGGGACGAAGTCCTCCCATCCGGTTGTTCTGTCCGTATCCGTTGGCCGGGCCCTGGGAATATCCGTTTGATCCCATCTGCTGCTGATAGCCGTTCGTACCGCCCTGCTGCGGATAACCGTTCGATCCCATCTGCCGGTTATTGTTCATCCCCTGCTGCTGGTAGTTGTTCATTCCCTGCTGGTACCCGTTCATTCCCTGCTGATAGCCGTTCATTCCCTGCTGGTACCCGTTCATTCCCTGCTGGTACCC
>JAFRWY010000085.1 GCA_017437905.1 Eubacterium sp. | reverse complement strand
CATGTACCCGCTGTCGCGGAATCTGGAGCGTGACAATACCCTGAAGCCGGAGGATGAGTAATACGAAGAGGCGGAACAGGCCTGCCCCGTGAGCAGATGGATATTGGCGGGTGGAACGGGCCGAAACCCGGAGGATGAGTGATACGGAGCACTGCAAGACAGTGCCTGCACTATAAAATGACAAGAAAGATTGGAGATGGGAACTATGATCCATGCAAATGAAGACTATCTGAAATTACCGGGAAGTTATCTCTTCTCGACGATCGCAAAGAAGGTTGCGGCTTTCTCCGAGAAGAATCCGGAGAAGAAAGTGATCCGGCTGGGAATCGGGGATGTGACACAGCCCCTCTGCCCCGCAGTGATCGAAGCAATCCATAAGGCAACGGATGAAATGGCGGATGCGGCAACTTTCCGCGGATATGCGCCGGATCTCGGCTACGATTTCCTTCGCAGTACCATTGCGGAGAAGGTGTTCCGCCCGCTGGGAACGGATATTGCTGCAGATGAGATCTTTGTATCCGACGGAGCAAAGAGTGACTCCGCGAATATCCAGGAGATCTTCACCCATGACACGAAGATCGCGGTCTGCGACCCGGTGTACCCGGTTTATGTTGACACGAATGTGATGGCAGGAAGAACCGGAACCTATGACGAGACCACCGGACTCTGGAGCAATGTGATCTATATGCCCTGTACCGCGGCAAACGGATATTCCCCGGAACTTCCGAAGGAGACACCGGACCTGATCTATCTTTGCTTCCCGAACAATCCCACGGGAGCCACCATTTCCAAGGCACAGCTGCAGGAATGGGTGGATTATGCAAATAAGAATCATGCTGTCATCGTTTATGATGCGGCTTATGAGGCATATATCAGTGAAGAAGGCGTTCCGCACTCCATCTATGAGTGTGAAGGTGCAAGAACCTGTGCCATCGAGCTTCGCAGCTTCTCCAAGAATGCGGGCTTTACGGGAACCCGTCTCGGTTATACCGTGATCCCGAAGGATCTTGTGGATGCGGACGGAGTATCCCTGCACAGCCTCTGGGCGCGCCGCCACGGAACAAAATTCAACGGTGCACCGTATATCATCCAGAGAGCGGGTGAGGCGGTTTACAGCGAAGAAGGACAGCGTCAGACGAGAGAACAGATCGCATACTATATGAATAATGCGAAGACGATCAAGAACGGACTTGCGGATGCGGGTTATACCGTATCCGGCGGCGTAAATGCGCCGTATATCTGGCTGAAGACACCGGATGGCATGAGCTCCTGGGATTTCTTCGACTTCCTGCTGGAGAAGGCAAACGTGGTGGGAACTCCGGGCTCGGGCTTCGGTCCCAGCGGAGAAGGATATTTCCGGCTGACTGCCTTCGGAAGCTATGAGAATTCCGTAGAAGCCATGGAGCGGATCAAAAAACTGTAGAGAAAGAATCTGAGGGCAAAGAGAAGGACAAAGACGAGGGGTGGCAAATGAAGGTTGTAGTACTTGCGGGTGGTTACGGGACCCGGATCAGTGAGGAGAGCCATCTTCGGCCGAAGCCGATGATCGAGATCGGCGGGAAGCCGATCCTGTGGCATATCATGAAGGAGTATTCCTACCACGGGTTCAATGATTTCATCATCTGTGCGGGATATAAGCAGCATGTGATCAAGGAATGGTTTGCAAACTATTACCTGCACAACAGTGATATTACTTTTGATTTTACGGATGAGAACCGGATGACGGTTCATAACAACGTGGCGGAGCCCTGGAAAGTTACCATCGTGGATACCGGCCTGGATACCATGACCGGCGGTCGTATCCGCCGGGTACGGAAATACATCGGTGACGAGCCCTTCATGCTGACCTACGGCGACGCGGTCTGCACCGTGGATATGAATGATCTTCTCCGGTTCCATCAGGAGAAGGGAAAGATCGCCACGATCACCGCGATCCGTTTCGGACAGCGCTTCGGCGTGCTGGAACTGGACCCTGAATCCAAGCTGATCACATCCTTCCGGGAGAAGGAGGAGACGGATTCCGCCCGGATCAACGGCGGATATATGGTATTGGAGCCGAAGGTCTTCGATTATCTGGAGGATGACAGTACGGTCTTCGAGCAGAAGCCCATGCGGCAGCTGGCGAAGGACGGGGAGCTGAATGCGTATGAATACGACGGCTTCTGGCAGTGCATGGATACGAAACGGGAGCATGATCTGCTGGATCATATGATCGAAACCGGAAATGCACCGTGGATGCAGTGGTAGGCGGTACAACGTATATGAACTATGGACAGAATGGCATCCGGGAAATGCTCCCTTGAATTTTCGGATGAAGGACAGGGATTAAGGTGATCCGATGACAAAACAGGAATTGGAATATTTCAGGAATAAAAAGATCCTGGTTACCGGTCATACGGGATTTAAGGGCAGCTGGCTCTGCCGGATCCTGGGACTTGCCGGTGCGAGGGTGGTGGGGTATTCCCTGGCTCCGGAGGATGGGGCGCTGTATCCCATGGCGGCCGGAAGCATGGAGACCTCCGGACAGCTGCGGTCCGTGATCGCGGATATCCGTGACTACGATACGCTGCTCCGGGTGATGCAGGAGGAACAGCCGGAGCTGGTGCTGCATATGGCGGCACAGCCCATCGTCCGCACGTCTTACGAACAGCCGCGTTATACCTACGAAACAAATGTCATGGGAACCGTGAATCTCTGCGAAGCGGTCCGGATGACCCCTTCCGTGAAGTCCTTACTGAATGTGACCACGGATAAAGTATATAAGAACGAAGAACGGGGCGAGGCTTTCCGGGAGGACGAGCCTCTGGACGGATACGATCCGTATTCCAACTCCAAGTCCTGTTCGGAACTGGTAACGCATAGTTATGTAAACTCATTCTTCCGGGAAGCGGGGATCGCGGTATCCACGGCCCGTGCCGGAAATGTGATCGGGGGCGGTGATTTCGCCAGGGACCGGATCATACCGGACAGCGTACGGACGGTGCTGGGAGCACTACCTTCCGCAGAAAAGACGGATGAATTATGTAAACCGGTGATCCGGGTCCGGAATCCCTATTCCATCCGGCCTTTCCAGCATGTGATGGAGCCGCTTTTTATGTATCTTACGATCCTTCGTGCGCAGGCGCTGGATCCGTCTCTGGCCGGAGCCTATAATATCGGACCGGAGGATGCGGACTGCGTTACGACCGGGGATCTGGTGACCCGTTTCTGTTCTGCCTGGAACAAAGCCCGGGAGGAGGATGACCCCGAACTTACATGGGAGAATGTGGGAAATATCGGACCCCATGAAGCAACATTTCTCAAATTGGACTGCAGTCTGGCCAGAAGGACCTTCGGCTGGAAACCGGTCTGGAATATCGACCGTGCGCTGGCGGAGACCGTGGCCTGGACCAGGGCCTACGCTACAGGCGGGGATACGGAGAAGGAAATGAACCGGGAGATCGAAGCATTTCTTGCGGATGCGGAGCAGCAGCTTTGAGAAGATGTATCTGTGTGGCGGAGTCTGCAGAGGGTTCTTTTGCAGATCCGGCAGGAATTACGATCAGTGGATGGATCAGAGGGATGAACGTGGAGACAAAGAACAGAGAAGCTGAGCTTCGGGCGAAGATCAAGGACCTGGTAGCACAGTATTATAACGAAGTGAAGAAACCGGAACAGGAAAAGTCCTATCAGCCGGGAGACCGGATCGCATATGCTTCCCGTGTCTATGACGAGAAGGAGATGCTGTCCCTTACGGATGCCATGCTGGATTTCTGGCTTACGACAGGACGGTTCGCGGATCAGCTGGAGAAGGAGTTCGCAGAGTGGATCGGCACGAAGTACGTGCATCTGGTGAACAGCGGATCCTCTGCAAATCTGCTGGCATTTATGGCACTTACATCCCCGCTGCTGGGAGACCGGCAGGTGAAACGGGGAGACGAGGTGATCACGGTGGCCTGCGGATTTCCGACCACCGTCAGTCCCATCCTGCAGTACGGCGCGGTGCCGGTCTTCGTGGATGTGACCATCCCACAGTACAATATTGATGAGACAAAGCTGGAGGGTGCGCTTTCCGAACGGACAAAGGCCGTTATGATCGCCCATACCCTGGGGAATCCCTTCCCGGTCAGAGCGGTGAAGGCCTTCTGCGAGAAGCATAACCTCTGGCTGATCGAGGACAACTGTGATGCCCTCGGATCGAAGGTAACCATAGACGGCGTGACGAAGTATACGGGGACCTGGGGAGATATCGGGACTTCATCCTTCTATCCGCCCCATCATATGACCATGGGAGAGGGCGGTGCGGTCTATACCGATGATCCCCTCCTGAACAGGATACTTCTGTCCATGCGGGACTGGGGACGGGACTGTGTCTGCCCCTCCGGCAGGGACAATCTCTGCGGACACCGGTTTGACGATCAGTTCGGTGAACTGCCGCAGGGCTATGATCATAAATATGTTTACAGTCATTTCGGATACAACCTGAAGGTGACGGATATGCAGGCAGCCATCGGCGTGGAGCAGCTGCGCAAATTCCCGGAGTTCATCCGGCGGAGACGAGAGAACTGGCAGTATCTCCGTGAGAAGCTGGAACCCCTGTCCGACCGGTACATCCTTCCGGAGCCGGAACCGGACAGCGAGCCGTCCTGGTTCGGATTTCTGATCACGGTCCGGACATCCTCCGGACGTACCAGGAATCAGGTGACACGCTTCCTGGAGGACAGGAATATCCAGACGCGTCTTCTCTTCAGCGGAAATCTGACGCTGCATCCCTGTTTCGATCAGATCCGGGGAACAGATGCGTACCGTGTGGCAGGACCCCTTACGGTAACCGATCGGATCATGGAGAATTCCTTCTGGATCGGTGTATATCCGGGAATGACGAAGGAGAAACTGGATGCAATGGTACAGGCTTTGCAGGAAGCATAGAAAGAAACTTGCGATACTTACGGCAATCCTTTGTTCTGCCGTACTGATCTACCCCTGTACCGGCGGAAATCCGGTTTCCGCGGATACCTCCCGGGGGGATGCCGTGGAAGAGCGGCTGTCGGACCCGGAACCGGCAGAGGGAGAATTCCCTGACGATAAGACAGCCGGTACCGGACAGACGGGAGAAGTGGAAGCGGCTTTGACCGGAGTGACCCGGCGGGGAGCCGTTTATGAAATGCTCCGTTCCATCGCCTACTACAGGGAGATCCCCGAAGAGACTGCGGACGGTGTTACGGCACCGCCGAAACGGACCGGATGGCAGTGTACCGCCGGAGAATGGTATATCCTTCTGGAGGACGGAAGCCGTTTCACCGGCTGGACAGAGTCGGAGGGCGAGAAGTATTATTTTGATGAGAACGGATGGATGGCCACCGGCTGGGTGGAATTGGACGGGAAGACCTATTTCTTTGATCCCCGGGGCGTTCTCGCGGTTGAACGGTGGGTCGGCGACCGCTATCTGGGACGGGACGGAGCCTGGGACAGGGATGTTGTAATGGGACCGCCGGATGCATGGCATATATCATTTTCCTGCATCCTGCAGGAGCCGGAGCTTCCCAACGGTTGTGAGGTCACATCCCTTGCCATGGTGCTTCGGTATTATGGATTTGAAGTGTCCAAAACAGAACTTGCGGATGAGTACCTGGTAAAGGGAAGGATCGGGAGCGTCTCACCGAACGAAGCATTTCTCGGAGATCCGAGGAACGGGAATACGCTGTACTGTTACAGCCCCGTGATCGTGAACTGTGCGGAAAGCTATTTTGAAAGTATCGGGGAGACGGGGTATATCGCGGAGAAGCCGGAAGACCCGGAGGTGGAGGATCTCTTCGCGGAGGTTGCGGAGGGTAGACCCGTGATGGTATGGGTCACCATGAGTATGGGGAATCCCATATACGGGGACGGCTGGACCATAGACGGAACCTACTATGAGAAGAACCGGAATCTGCACTGTATGGTCCTGACAGGATACGATAAGACACAGGATCTGGTATACATGGCGGATCCCATGGAAGGGGAGACCACCTACCGGCTCAGCACCTTCAGCAGGCGGTTCGAGCAGATCGGGAGACAGGCAGTTGTGATACGACCATCCGGGGAGCAGGAGCAGGGGGAATGACCGGCGTACGGCATTCATACCGGCGGACTGTACCGGATGTGAAAATATGAGGAGAAGAAGAGGATTATGGGGAGAAAATGGAAGTATGGGCTTTTGGCCCTGTCGGTCGGGATCATGACCGGAAGCGTATCATTTGCCTCTGAGGCGGCAAATGCGTCCGGATGGAGAAGCTCCGGATCATCATGGTATTACTATGATGAGAACGGAAAAATGCAGACGGGCTGGCAGCAGATCAATCAGAAATGGTATTACTTTGACGAGGACGGACTGATGCAGACCGGCTGGGAAGAGATCGATCAGGACTGGTATTATTTTGAATCCAGCGGCATGATGCGGATCGGATGGAAGCAGCTGGGGAATGCATGGTACTTCTTCAATGACAACGGCGTGATGTATACCGGCTGGCTCACCAGGGGAGATAAGAAGTATTATTTCGGAAGTGACGGAAAGATGGTCACCGGGAAGAAGACCATAGACGGAGTCACGCATGAATTCGGATCGGACGGCGTATGGATCGATCCGTCCCGGAACGTGCTTCCGGATGGCTGGGTGGCTTATGATCCGGCACCGGGACTCGTATTTGCGAAGGAGCATACGGAGCATGACATCAGCCTCGGACTTGCCAGAGACCAGTGTGAGTACGGATGGCAGTGTGCGGAGTTCCTGTCCAACTGTATCAAACGCGGCGGCATGAAGGAGTATGATGATCATGCGACTGCACTGCATAACAAGCTGGCGGCAAATCCCCAGGTCCAGGAGATCGTGATCCCGCTGGACAACGGATACATCAAGCTGGAGAACGTTCCGGAGGGATGCGAGATCGCGGCAGGTGATCCGATCCTGCTTTACTGTCCGAATGAGAAGGACGGAAAGCCTTTCGTTCACTCCCTCTATTTTGTGGGATGGAGCGAGGACGGTTGTGCAAAGATCTACTGCCATAACAACCGGAATAACGGCGGCGTTAACCGCTGGCCTTCCTGCTATGCCTGCGGAGGCAGACTGACGGAAGCACACTGCATGCATATCCGGAACAATTCGCCGGAGAAGAACGGAACCTATCCTGCAAATAAGTGGATGACCGTAAAGGGCGAGAAATGGCATATCAACGGAAACGGCATAAAGGACAAGGGATGGGCCCGGATCGAAGGCGACTGGTATTACTTCGATGAGAACGGAGTGATGCAGATCGGCTGGCTGCAGGAGGAAGGAAAGTATTATTACCTGGCTGAAGACGGGAAGATGCAGAACGGCTGGCAGACCATCGGCGAGAAGAAGTATTACTTCGTGGGCGGCGTAATGCAGACCGGCTGGAGACGGATCGACGGGAACTGGTATTATCTGAACAAGGCAGGTCAGCCTGTGACCGGTGAGAGGAAGATCGATGGCAAATGGTATCTTTTCTCTGACAGCGGTGTAATGCAGACCGGCTGGAAGAAGATCAATGATGCCTGGTATTATTTCTCAAACAGCGGGGCTATGACCACCGGCTGGCGGAAGATCGATGAAAAATGGTATTATTTCAATTTCAAGGGCATTATGCAGAACGGCTGGCAGCTGGTGGACGGGAAATGGTATTACTTTGTTGGCGGCGTAATGCAGAACGACTGGAAGCGGATCGACGGAAACTGGTATTACTTCGTGGGCGGAGTGATGCAGACCGGCTGGAAGAGAACAGAAGGCAACTGGTACTTCTTCTCGACCAGGGGTATGATGCAGACCGGCTGGTTCCGGGATGGAGGAGACTGGTATTATACCAATTCCAAGGGTGCTGTACAAAACGGCTGGCAGACCATCGACGGAACGGTGTATTATTTCGGCGATCATGGCATGGTGACCGGCGAGCAGACCATCGACGGAACGGACTATATTTTTGACAACAACGGCGTTCTGATCGGAGAGGCTGTGGTGGAGGATACCCCGCATCTTGATGATCCGCAGGTGGATATGCCGCATCTGGAGAGTCGGATAGAAGAACCCGGGTATGTGCAGGCAGATCCGGACGCTCCGGAAGAGACGGATGCAGGGGAACTGCAGGATCCTGCAGGTGCCGGAGCAGAGGAGACGGAGGAATAACAGATTTCGGACAGATCCGAAGAAAAAAGACTTGTTTATTTCGGAAGATTCGTCTATAATACATGCAAGTTTATACAAAAGCGAAGAAGGAGACTTCTTCCTGAAAGGACCGACAGGGAGTTGTGGTCATGGACTGGAAGCCACAGCGGGACACCTCAGGAAGCGGAACACTCCGGAGCCGGTGATCTGAAGGAAGAGTAGGGTCATCCGTCAACGGCACGTTACGCCGGAAAGAGTGCAGATACATTTACGTGTCTGAATTCGGGTGGTACCACGGTTTATGATCGTCCCGGGACTTGTTACAGAGTCCCGGGATTTTTTAATGGCGCTTTGGTATATGTCCGGTTTTGCCGGAAGATGCATACGGAAGGCGTCAGCCGGGTAGGAAGAATCGTGTTTAAACACAAAGAAGAGAGGAAGAACCATGTACAGAGACAAAACGATCGATCAGATGAATGAGCAGGATGTGGGAAAGAATGTCCGTCTTGCAGGCTGGGTGGAGAATATCCGTGATCACGGCGGCGTATCCTTTATTGACCTTCGGGATATGTACGGCGTGATGCAGGTCGTCCTTCGGGATACCGCACTGCTGGAGGGGATCACCCGGGAGCAGGCAATCTCCGTTGAAGGCCTTGTTGAGCATCGTGACGAGGAAACCTACAATCCGAAGATCCCCACGGGAACCATCGAGCTGGAGGCACACTCCATCGATATCCTGGGCAAGGTATATACCCAGCTGCCCTTCGAGATCATGACCTCCAAGGAGGTGCGTGAGGATGTGCGCCTGAAGTATCGTTACCTAGACCTTCGGAACCAGAAGGTGAAGGACAATATCCTGTTCCGTTCGAAGGTGATCAGCTTCCTTCGTAAGAAGATGGAGGAAATGGGCTTTGTGGAGATCCAGACCCCGATCCTCTGTGCATCCTCTCCGGAGGGTGCCCGGGATTATATCGTTCCGTCCCGTCGTTATAAAGGCAAGTTCTATGCCCTTCCCCAGGCACCCCAGCAGTATAAGCAGTTACTGATGGTGTCCGGTTTTGATAAGTATTTCCAAATCGCTCCCTGCTTCCGTGATGAGGATGCGAGAGCTGACCGTTCTCCGGGAGAGTTCTATCAGCTGGATTTCGAGATGAGCTTTGCCACCCAGGAGGATGTGTTCAAGGTGGGCGAGGAGGTTCTCTCTGCAACCTTTAAGGAATTTGCACCGGAAGGCTACACCGTGACCGAGGCACCGTATCCCATCATCAGCTACAAGCAGGCTATGTTGGAGTTCGGTACCGACAAGCCGGATCTTCGGAATCCTCTCCGGATCATCGATCTTTCCGACTTCTTCCAGAAATGTACCTTCAAGCCCTTCCACGGTAAGACGGTACGTGCCATCAACGTACCGAAGAAGCTCTCCAAGGGCCAGCATGAGAAAATGCTGAAGTTCGCGCAGGAGATCGGTATGGGTGGTCTCGGCTATCTGGAGGTTCTGGAGGACGGAAGCTACAAGGGACCCATCGACAAGTTCATCCCGGATGAGTTGAAGGAAGAACTGAAGACCCTGGCGAAGCTGAATGTGGGAGACACCATTTTCTTTATTGCGGATAAGGAGCAGCGGGCAAATCTTTTTGCAGGACAGATCCGGAACGAGCTGGGTTCCCGTCTGGATATGATCGAGAAGAATGCATACCGCTTCTGCTATATCAATGATTTCCCGATGTATGAGTATGATGAGGAGGTGAAGGGACCTGCATTTACCCATAACCCCTTCTCCATGCCCCAGGGAGGTCTTCAGGCACTTCAGGAGAAGGATCCGCTGGATATCCTGGCATATCAGTATGACATTGTCTGCAACGGCGTGGAGCTTTCCTCCGGAGCGGTACGAAATCATGATATGGAAATCATGGAGAAGGCCTTCGAGATCGCAGGCTACTCCAAGGAAGTACTGGAGCAGAAGTTCGGGGCACTCTACAGTGCATTCCAGTTCGGAGCACCTCCGCATGCAGGTATGGCGCCGGGCGTGGACCGTATGATCATGCTGCTCCGTAACGAGGAGAATATCCGTGAGGTCATCGCATTCCCCATGAGCGGAACCGGTCAGGATCTGATGTGCGGTGCACCGGGCGAGGTGACCGAGATGCAGCTCAGGGAGACGCATATTAAGGTAAGAGATTAAGGAGCCTCCCGAACCCCGCAGGGGGAAGGAAGAGATCGACCCTGTCGACAGAGGCTTCCGTGGGTGTCATCCTGAACCCCGCAGGGGGACGGATCTGAGTTACGGCCCGGAATGACATCGGCCGGTAACGAGGCGTTGGACGGGATATAAGGAGAAAAGAATATGCAGATCACAGATGAAACCATCGAATATGTCGGCATTCTTGCAAAACTGGAGCTTTCTCCCGAGGAGAAGGAACGTGCAAAGCAGGACATGTCGGAAATGCTGGATTACGTCGGAAAGCTGAATGAGCTGGATGTCTCCGGAGTGGAGCCCATGAGCCACACATTTCCCGTATCAAATGTGATGCGGGAGGATGCAGTGACCAACGGCGATGACCGGGAGAAGATCCTGGCGAATGCACCCGAGAAGACGGAAGAAGCATTTATCGTACCGAATACATTCTGAACCCGAAGGGGTGAAGAATCCTGAGAGAAGATATCCGGTTTACATAATCTAATACACGTTATGTAAACTGTGACCCTTGAAACAAAGGAGAAAACCATGGAAAGAGAAGATATTCTCCGTCTTACCGCAGTTGAGCTTGGGAAGAAGATCGCTGCAGGGGAGACCACCAGCGTGGAAGCTACCAGGGCCTATCTGGATCAGATTGGGGCCAGGGAGCGGGAGATCCACGCATATATCACCGTTGACACCGAAGGAGCGCTCCGTCAGGCGGAGGAGGCAGACCGAAAGATCGCAGCGGGCCAGCTGACCGGTCCTCTGGCAGGTGTACCGGTAGCGATCAAAGACAATATGTGTATCGAGGGACAGCTGACCACCTGTGCATCCAGGATTCTGGGCAACTTCAAACCCACCTATACGGCAACCGCCGTGCAGGCCATGAAGGATGCAGGCGTGGTGATCCTCGGTAAGACCAATATGGACGAGTTCGCCATGGGCAGTACCACGGAGACCTCGTATTTCGGCGCGACAAAGAATCCGAGAGACCTGACCCGTGTACCGGGCGGCTCCTCCGGCGGTTCCGCGGCAGCGGTTGCGGCAGATGAGTGTGCAGCGGCTCTGGGAAGCGATACCGGCGGATCCATCCGTCAGCCGGCGGGCTTCTGCGGTGTGGCAGGCATCAAGCCTACCTACGGCCGTGTATCCCGGTATGGTCTCATCGCTTACGGTTCCTCCCTGGATCAGATCGGTCCTCTTGCAAAGGATGTGACCGACTGTGCCACCATCCTGGAGATCATTTCCACACTGGATGAGAAGGATTCCACCTCCGCACGGCTTCCCGAGGGGAGCGAGGAGGCAGCAACGGATTTCACCTCCGCACTTGTGGATGATGTAAAGGGCATGAAGATCGGAGTGCCGAGAGATTATTTCCTGGAAGGGATCGATCCGGAAGTAAAGGAGAAGGTCCTGGCAGCGGCAGAGAAGTTCCGGGAGCTGGGCGCAGAGGTAGAGGAGTTCGACCTTGGCATGGTGGAGTATGCCATCCCGGCTTACTATATCATTGCCTGCGCAGAGGCGTCCTCCAATCTGGAGCGGTTCGACGGTGTGAAGTACGGCTACCGTACCGAAAGCTATACCGACCTGCACAACATGTATAAGAAAACCCGTTCCGAGGGCTTCGGCGCAGAGGTAAAGCGCCGGATCATGCTGGGAAGCTTCGTGCTTTCCTCCGGCTACTATGATGCATACTATGTAAAGGCTCTTCGGGTGAAGGCGCTGATCAAGCAGGCATTTGACAAGGCCTTTGAGAAATATGATGTGATCCTGGGTCCCGTGGCTCCGACCACGGCACTTCCCATCGGGGAGTCCCTGTCCGATCCCATCAAGATGTACCTCGGCGATATCTATACCGTATCGGTGAACCTGGCCGGACTGCCCGGCATTTCCATTCCCTGCGGATGCGATAAGGACGGACTTCCGGTGGGCCTGCAGCTCCTGGGACAGACCTTTGCTGAGAAGAAGATCATCCGTGCGGCTTATACCTATGAGAAAAACAGTATGTCTTCCTGAATCCTGCAGGAATGAAGGATCCCATGGCAGGACTTCGGGAGCCTTCCCCGCATGTGCTTTGCACATGGGTCATCAGAATGACATAACCTCAGGCAATCTGATTGTGGAGGAAATAAAATGAGCAAAGAATATGAAGTTGTCATCGGACTTGAGGTCCATGTGGAACTGAATACAAAGACCAAGATCTTCTGCGGCTGTTCCACGGCCTTCGGCGGTGCACCGAACACCCATGTGTGCCCGGTCTGCTCCGGTATGCCGGGAAGCCTTCCGGTGCTGAATAAGGGCGTGGTTGAGAAAGCCATCGCAGTGGGCCTTGCGACGCATTGCGATATTACAAGAAACAGCAAGTTTGACCGGAAGAATTATTTCTATCCGGATAACCCGCAGAATTATCAGATCTCCCAGCTGTACTATCCCATTTGCCGGAACGGCTATGTAGCCATCAAGGATGCAAATGGAGAGGAGAAGCATGTGCGGATCCATGAGATCCACATGGAGGAGGATGCCGGAAAGCTGGTACATGATGCATTTACCGACGAGACCTACGTGGATTTCAACCGTTCCGGCGTGCCGCTGATCGAGATCGTATCCGAGCCGGATATGCGTTCCGCAGACGAAGTCATCGCTTATCTGGAGGGACTTCGCGAAACCATCCAGTATCTGGATGCTTCCGACTGCAAGCTGAACGAAGGCTCCATGCGTGCGGACGTGAACCTGTCCATCCGCGAGAAGGGAACAGAGGAATTCGGTACCCGTACCGAGTCCAAGAACCTGAATTCCTTCCGTGCCATCAAGAGATGTATCGAAAATGAAGTGAACCGTCAGATCGACCTGCTGGAGTCAGGAGAGAAGGTGGTGCAGGAGACCCGCCGCTGGGATGATGAGAAGGGATATTCCTATCCCATGCGTTCCAAGGAGGATGCACAGGATTACCGGTATTTCCCGGATCCGGACCTTGTTCCCATCTCGGTTTCGGAGGAGTGGATCGAGGAGATCCGCGGACGCCAGCCGGAAATGCGTGCTGAGAAGATCGAACGATACAAGGAAGAGTATCAGCTGCCGGATTATGATATCGACCAGCTGACCGGTGAGAAGAAACTGGCAGACCTCTTCGAGGGAGCGGTTGCAGCCGGAGCAGATCCGAAGAAGGCCTCCAACTGGCTGATGACCGAGACCATGCGTCTTATGAAAGAAACCAATACGGATGCATCCAACCTTCGGTTCTCCGCCGAGAACCTGGCGGAGCTGATCGCGCTGGTGGATGCAAAGGAGATCAACGGCGCGGTTGCGAAGGAGGTCTTCGAGAAGGCTGTCTTCTCCGACAACTTAAGCCCTGTACAGTACGTAAAGGATAACAACCTTTCCACAAAGGCAGATGATGGTGTTCTTTCGGAGGTGGTTGACAAGGCCATCGCCGCAAATCCGAAGGCCGTTGAAGATATCCGAAACGGCAAGGGCAAGGCCATCGGAGCCATCGTCGGCTTCGTCATGAAGGAAATGAAGGGTAAATGCGACCCCGCAACCGTAAATAAAATGATCTCAGAGAAACTCAATTAAAACAGAGGCAATAGGAATGAGTGTAGAACTTGCCGTGGTAATGCCGGCATACAACGAAGGCAACCGAATATATGAGAATCTTCTCACCTGCGCCGGGACGCTGGAGCAGTTCTGCCCGTCCTTCCGGATCATAGCGGTAAATGACGGTAGTACGGACAATACGGAAGAGGAAATGCGCCGCGCCGCTGCAGAGGATGCAAGGATCGGTATCATTTCCTATGAAAAGAACCGTGGGAAGGGCTATGCCATCCGGAGAGGCATGATGGCGAGCAAGGCCCGTTTCACTGCATTTCTGGATGCAGATCTGGATCTTCCGCCGGAGCAGCTGGAAGGGTATCTTGCCACCATGAAGGAGAACGGGACGGATATCGTTCTCGGTTCGAAGCTCCATCCGGACTCGAATCTGGAGTATCCCTTCTACCGGAAGGCTATGACCATGGGATACTATCTCTATCTGAAGCTGCTTTTCCATCTGCCGATCCGGGATACACAGACCGGGATCAAGCTGTTCCGGACCGAAGAAATCCGGCCGGTGCTTTGCGCCATGAAGTCGGACCGGTTCTGCTTTGATATCGAGCTTCTGGCTCTGGCAGGGAAGAAGGGACTGTCCATGGAGGAACGCCCGGTGGTGGTCCGTTACCATGGGGACGGGGCGAGGAAGACGAAGATCCGCCTCAGTACGGTCTTCGATATGTTCTTTGAGACATTCCGGATCTGGAAAAGGATCAGGAGACTTGCATTTTGATCCGGGATATCGTACAATCTTGGTTACTGACATTTATGTAAACTATAGACCGATTAATGCCTGATGAAAATTATGTAAACCGCCACATGCATGACGCGGGTGATGATGCGTTATGTAAACTGTACAGGAGTGCTATATGTCATTTAGAGATGATTTCTACGACGATGATGACGAATACGGCGAAGAAGATTTTTTTGAAGATTCGTCGTATCAGAAGAACCGCAGGGATAAGGACGATGATG
>JAFRWY010000084.1 GCA_017437905.1 Eubacterium sp. | reverse complement strand
CCTGGTATCCCAGCTCAAAGAGATGAACGCAGAGGATAAGTTCAATGAGGTGCTCGAAGAGGTTCCGCGTGTGCGGAAGGACTTCGGCGAGCCGCCGCTTGTCACCCCGTCCTCACAGATCGTGGGTACCCAGGCAGTGCTGAACGTGGTTCTCGGAGAGCGCTACAAGATGTTCACACAGCAGTCCAAGGATCTTTTGGCAGGTAAGTACGGTCAGACCGTAAAGCCCTTTAATCCGGAGGTTCAGAAGAAGGCTATCGGCGATGCAGAACCCATCACCTGCCGTCCGGCAGATCTGATCAAGCCGCAGCTGGCTGATATGGAGAAGGCAATCGCCCAGTATAAGCAGCAGGACGAGGATGTGCTTTCCTATGCACTGTTCCCGCAGGTTGCAACGGAATTCTTCCAGTACCGTGAGGCACAACAGAAGAAGGTGGATGTCAGCAAGGCGGATACCGGCAACATGACCTATCCCGTATAATGGTCCCGGGTCGGGAATTATCCGGACGGACCGGAGAGAAGTCTTCGGTGCCATAAAATAACAGATTGAGATCGCCGTAACGGATGTACGTTACGGCGATTTTTTATGGTATTCATACGGCAGGATTCGTGATAGAATACAGATATCATCTGTAAAAGGAGATTAATTCTATGAAGATTCGAACAAGAGAGCAGCAGATCGTAGTGGATTTCTGGTCAGGCGTTAAGATGACGAATAAAAACAAGCCGGAAGGGGTTCATCCGGAGGGATGGCGTGCGGAGAAGCATATTCCCTATATTCCGGATTATAATGACGATCATACAATGAATCTGTACTATCCGAAGGATTTTGAATGTACGGGAGAGGACGGGAAGAAGCTTCCCACCATCATCAATATCCACGGAGGAGGATGGATGTACGGAACCGTGGACGATTCCGAGGATTACATGGCATATCTGG
Organism: Eubacterium sp.; assembly: GCA_017437905.1. Taxonomy (GTDB): domain Bacteria; phylum Bacillota; class Clostridia; order Lachnospirales; family Lachnospiraceae; genus Eubacterium_Q. Next base: position 4,134 of record JAFRWY010000084.1, on the reverse strand, counting down.
CCTCCCGGGGCTTTGCCGTTATGGGCATGGGGTATCAGCTGGTTCCCCGTGTGGATGTCCGTACCATCATTCAGGAGATCTACTGCAGTCTTCACTGGCTTTCCAATTTCGGAGGGAAGAGGGGCTTTGACCTGTCGAGAGTCATGCTGACCGGAGATTCCGCCGGTGCCCATCTGGCACTGCTGGTGGGATGTATCCAGGCCAGTCCGGATCTGCAGGCCATTTACGGAGTAACGCCCGTTTCATTTCCCATCGCAACCATCGGTGTCAGCTGTCCCTGTCAGGAGACAAATGAACTCTATGTCCTTCCGGCCTCCACGCCGGATGAGTCCCAGCGGCTTGCCATGTCCTACAAGGAGCTTCTGCTGGGGGAGATGGGGATCATGGCACCCAACAGCAGGGCGCTCAGCTTCACGGAAGCCAGCTGGTTTGTGCAGGACCCGACCCTGTTCCCGTCGGTATTCCTGATCGGTTCCGAAAATGAATCGCTGTATTTCCAGTCACAGAAGCTGCTGCAGCAGCTGCAGGATAAGGGGCTTTTCTTTGACTCCATGGTATGGAAGCGGGAAGACGGACAGCATCTGATGCACGTCTTCAATGTGGAACACTGGGAATGGTGTGAGAGCCGGATATCCAATGACCGTATGCTGGAATTCTTCCGCTCCTGCTGTATCCAGTGATGCACGGGAACTGTATGCTGCGGATCATCCGCCGGACAAAATGCTGGATCCCGGCATCATGAACGTGAGAGAGGTGACTATGAATCAGATGATCATCGTCGGCGGCGGTGCTGCCGGAATGATGTGTGCAATCCATGCCTCAAAAAAATATAAGGTACTTCTGCTGGAAAAGAATGACAAGCTGGGAAAGAAGCTTTTTATCACGGGGAAGGGAAGATGCAATCTGACAAATGCCTGTGATGAGGACACATTTCTGAAAAATGTCATGTCCAATCCGAAATTCCTGTACAGCGCCGCTTCGGCATATCCGCCGGCTGAAGTGATGAAATCCTTTGAGGACTGGGGACTTCAGATCAAAACGGAACGGGGGAACCGTGTATTTCCGGCTTCGGACCATTCCTCCGACGTGATACGGACGCTGGAGCAGGAAATGAAACGCTGTCATGTGGAGGTCCGCCTGAATGCGCATGTGCGTTCCCTTCTTACAGGGGATAGTCATCAGGTGACCGGAGTCGTGCTTTCGGACGGGACAAAGCTTTCTTCCGATGTGGTGGTGCTTGCCACCGGAGGGATCTCCTATCCGGGTACCGGTGCCTCCGGGGAAGGCGTGGAATTCCTGAAGAAGCTGGGGCTTTCCGTTCGACCCTTTCAACCCTCACTGGTTCCCATGGCGAGTGATGTTTCGGTATGTAAGCCCATGATGGGACTTTCCCTGAAAAATGTGGAAGCCTCCTTTTTCTGTGAAAGCAGACCGAAGAAACCTGTATATAAGGAATTCGGAGAGATGCTCTTCACCCATTTCGGAATCAGCGGGCCCATCGTTCTGTCTGCTTCCGGAAAACTGCAGAAGTATTTCACGGAGGATGGTACGCCGAAGGAGAAGATCGGGATACGGATCGACTGGAAGCCGGCACTGTCGGAAGAACAGCTGGATCAGAGGATCCTTCGTGATTTTGATGCTGCAAAGAATAAAACCCTGTCAAATGCGGTGGAAGGGCTGCTTCCGCGGCTGGCCATCCTTCCCGTGCTTTCCGCGGCGGGTCTGGATCCGGAACAGAGGGTACACGATGTGACCCAGGAGGAACGGCGCCGTCTTACGGAAACCCTGAAGGTTTTCCGGCTTCCGGTCCTGGGACTCCGTGGATTTGATGAGGCCATCATTTCCGCAGGAGGACTCTCCGTAAAGGAGATCGATCCCAGATCCATGGAGGTGCGCAGCGTTCCGGGACTCAGGGTGGCGGGAGAGATGATCGACTGCGATGCCCTGACCGGCGGGTTTAATCTGCAGATCGCATGGTGCACCGCAAGGCTTGCGGCACAGTAAGAGAGGCTTGTTGATCCGAAGACCTGTGAATGAATCGTATGTGAATTTTTCGCGGGATATTTGATGACACACTTCGGGGGGGGGTGACGGATGGACGGACAGTTTCGTTCTGTTCAGATGCCGGATTATATGATATAATGTCGTGTGGGGGAACTATAACACATTGGGGAAGAATAATGGGTGAAGTATATAATCAGAAATTTATTGATTTTCTGCAGAGACTGCTTGATTTGACGCATGCGGAACCCTTCGATCATCCGGCGTATAAGGCGCTGATTGAAGAAATATGCGAACACTACCGTCTGGCCAGAGGGGATACCGAATTCTATACAACGCCGATGATGGAACAGCGCCATATCGGTGAGGTTTTCTGTGACTTTGATAACGGAAAGGGTGAGAAGGTGCTTCACCATATCCGGATCGTATCAAGGACCAAGGCGGTGATTAAGGCGACACTCTATGTGGAGGCGGATGATCCGGAACGTTCACCGGAAGAGATGAAACAGGTTGATATCCTCCTCAGGATCATCATCGGTTTCGTTGCACGTATGCGACTCATTCGAATGGTTGAAGAGTTCGGGTTTCATGATATCGACGGGTTCTATAATTTCCGTGCATTCACCCGTTATCTGATGCTTGCCAATTCCGAAAATAAGCTGGGCGGCAAGGTGGCATTTCATATCGACCTGCATAACTTCAACATGGTGAATCAGGAAGTCGGAAGGCAGAACGGAGATACCGTTCTGATGAATTATTATAAAATGATCGAGGAAGCGATCGGTGATACAGGTATCATCATCCGTCTCGGCGGTGATAAATTCGTTGGTATCTTTGACCGGAAGGTGAAGCGGAGTGTATTCGGACTTTTCAGTGATGCGGCAGTTCCCTACGGGGAAGGCGGGGATAAGAGGATCCGCGTATCTGCATCGGCTGGAATCTATATGCTGTCGGATCCGTATGTGCTGAAAACACCCGGGGATATCATGGATAAGATCATGCTCTCCGGAATTACGGCGAAGCAGCAGACAGAGGGCTCTATCGTCATCTATGATGACCGGATGAAGGCCGAGAAGGACCATGTGAAGAAGATACAGGCTGAATTCCGGAAAGGGCTCGCTCAGGAGAAATTTCAGGTTTATTATCAACCCAAGGTGGATATCGAGACCCGCCGGATCACCGGTGCGGAAGCTCTCTGCCGGTGGCTGCAGAACGGAAAGATCGTTCCGCCCATGGAGTTCATACCGATCCTGGAGATCAATACCGATATCTGTGATCTGGATTTCTACATGCTGGAGCATGTGTGCCGGCACATCCGCAAATGGCTGGATGAGGGACGGGAGGTTGTACGGATCTCGGTAAATTTCTCGAGGAAGCATCTTCTGGATGTGGATATGCTTTCCAAGATCATGAAGGTGATCGATCAGTACAATGTACCGCATGAGTATCTCGAGATCGAGCTGACCGAGACCACAACGGACGTTTTGTTCCGGGATCTGAAGCGTGTTGTAAGAGGCCTTCAGCAGGAAGGTGTATGGACGGCGGTGGATGATTTCGGCATGGGTTATTCCTCCCTGAATCTGATCCGAGAGATTCCCTGGAACGTGCTGAAGGTGGATAAGAATTTCGTTCCGAAGGATGATGAGGACGAGGGAAGTGTCTCGAATCTGATGTTCAAGCACGTGATCTCCCTGGCACAGGACATGGGCATGGAGATCGTGATCGAAGGTGTTGAGACCGTATCCCAGCTGGATATCTTAAGAAGAAATCACTGCAACATCGCTCAGGGGTATTTCTTTGACCGGCCGCTTCCGCTGGAAGAGTTTGAAGCAAGGCTGGACCGGAAGGTTTATCCGGAATAAAAATCCATAGATTGAATAACAAGACGGAGTCCGGGACCTGTATAAGGTACCGGGCTCTTTTTAGTTCGCGCGCCATGGGCGCGCTCTAACGGGTGAAAGTCCCGAGTACGCGTAGGCAACGACGAAGTACATAGCCGAACAGCAAGGGTGTCCACCGTGAGGTGGAATCTGAAGGAAGCTGTAAGCAAACCCTTGGCCTGACGAACAGGAACCACATATAAGGCTGGGAAATACGGATAAGTCGGCTGAAAGCGATGAAGTCCAAAAGTTG
>JAFRWY010000083.1 GCA_017437905.1 Eubacterium sp. | reverse complement strand
TGAGCAGATGTACGAAGCGGCCGTGAAGCTGATCAAAAAAGGCAAGGCCTATGTCTGCGACCTGACGCCGGAAGAGATCCGCGAGTACCGGGGAACCCTGACGGAACCGGGTAAGAACAGCCCCTACAGGGACCGCTCCGTAGAAGAGAACCTGCAGCTTTTCGAGGCCATGAAGAACGGGGAATTCCCGGACGGTGCGAAGGTGCTCCGGGCGAAGATCGATATGGCATCTCCGAATATCAACATGCGGGATCCCATCATTTACCGGATCGCGCGTATGACCCATCATAATACGGGTGACAAATGGTGCATCTATCCGATGTATGACTTTGCACACCCCATCGAGGATGCAATCGAGGGCGTGACCCATTCCCTCTGTACGCTGGAATTTGAGGACCACCGCCCGCTGTACAACTGGGTGGTTGAGGAACTGGAATATCCCCATCCGCCGAAGCAGATCGAGTTTGCGAAGTTGTATCTCACGGATGTGGTAACAGGAAAGCGATATATCAAGAAGCTGGTTGAGGACGGCGTGGTGGACGGATGGGATGATCCCCGTCTGGTAACCCTGGCTGCACTCCGCCGCCGCGGCTTTACGCCGGAATCCCTGAAAATGTTCATGAAGCTGGTGGGTATCTCCAAGTCCCAGAGCTCCGTGGAATATCCCATGCTGGAGTATTGTATCCGCGAGGATCTGAAACCGAAGGCTCCGCGCCTGATGGGTGTTCTGGATCCGGTGAAGCTGGTGATCGATAATTATCCGGAGGGAGAGACCGAAGAGTTCGAGATCGAGAACAATCCGGATGCTGCCTCCATCGGAGAGGATGCGGGAAGCCGGAAGGTGACCTTCTCACGGGAACTTTACGTGGAACGGGATGACTTTATGGAGGAGCCTCCGAAGAAGTATTTCCGTCTGTTCCCCGGAAATGAAGTGCGCCTGAAAGGGGCTTACTTCGTTCGCTGCACCGGATGCGAAAAGGATGCGGAGGGACGTGTGACCGTGATCCACGGTACCTATGACCCGGAGACCCGTTCCGGTTCCGGATATGAGGAAAAGGAAGGGGCAAGGAAGGTTAAGGGTACGATCCACTGGGTCAATGCGGCGGATGCCGTGACCGCAGAGGTACGCCTGTATGAGAACCTGATCGATGAAGAGAAGGGTAAGCTGAACGAGGACGGAACGCTGAATTTTAACCCGAATTCACTGACGGTCCTGACGGATGCGAAGCTGGAGGCCTGCATGGCGGGCGCGAAGCCGGAGACAAAGGTTCAGCTGATCCGGAACGGATATTTCTCCGTGGATCCGAAGGATACGACGGAGGAGCATCTGGTACTGAACCGGATCGTCGGCTTAAAGAGTTCTTACAAACCGGGGGCGTAAGGGCACCCGGAGGAACGGGCCCGGCAGGCAAGGGTATTTTGGAGCGGCTGATGGGGCGAACCGTATAAACGGATTTGTATAATTTTATGGATTTACAGACCGAGGCGGGATGTGTTACATTTATCCCAGTGGGAATTCAGGCTTCCACTGAGATATACGCTCCGCGAGGGTGTGCAGAGATTCGGATCGGACTTTTGTCAGCGAAAGAGAATCCGATCCCGCACCGGGTTCCGCGGGCGGGACTTGAATCCATCAGATTCAAGAGGTCACGGTTACGTTAAGGTTTTTAGATAGTATTCAGGATTCATGAGACGTAAGAAGAATAAAACTGAATCGGTCATCACAGCACATACTCCCGCTGCGCCCTCATTGGCTGCAGGCGGGAGTACGCTGTCTGCCGAATCCGCAGGTCTCCTGAATCCGGATGTGGCAGCAGAATATACGGAGCAGGAGGATCATCCCGGGATGAAGAATATCTACATTCTTCTTTCCAGGACGGGAACGGTTCCTTCCAAGGTGATCCGGTTCCTGAAGCCCATGCCCTATGCCCATGCTTCCATAGCCTTTGATGAGAATCTGACGGAAATGTACAGCTTCGCACGGAAGCGGGTGCACTATCCGTTCTACTGCGGTCTGATCGATGAGGATATCGAGAAGGGTGTCTTCGGCCGAAAGAAGACGACGAAGTGTCTGGTACTCCGTCTTCCCGTTACGGAAGAAGAATACGGCAGGGTCCATGAAAATGTTGAGAAGTTCAAGGAGCAACGGAGACGGTACGGGTATAATTATCTGGGAGTTTTCGCGGCCAGGGTGCACATTTCCGTCGAACGAAAATATAACTACTTCTGCACCCAGTTTGTGGACAAGGTACTTCAGATGAGCGGCATCGACCTGTTCGGCAAAAAGCCGGGTCTGGTCACGCCGGACGATTACCGGAACAGTGATAAGCTGGAGCATTTCTATGAAGGACTTCTTGTCAATTACCGGAACTGGCTCAGCTCCTTCCATCTGGATGCGGAGGAGAAGAGTATCCGGAAGAGCGAGAAGAAGAAACTGAAGGAACAGATGAAAATGCTCCGGAGCCAGCAGAAGGAGCAGCAGAAGCAGCATAAGGAGCAGCAGAGATTTCTACGTGCACATCAGAAAGAACAGCAGAAGGAGCTGCGTGACCAGCAGAAGGAACAGCAGCAGGAACTTCGGGAACAGTTGCTGGGCCAGCAGCTGGAACTGAACGAGCAGCAGCGTGCGGAGCAGCATACCCTGATCCGTGCACAGCATCGTGCCATCCGGAGGAAGCAGGCCGAGATCGACCGGCAGCAGCTGGAACGGCAGCAGGAAAGGAATCTGCTGGAGAGTACCGCGGAGGAGGAGTCCAAGGATTCTACCGCCGCCACATGATGAACCGTCGGACAACCGGCGGTTTTTCTTTGCTCAGTGATATTTTCTTATGAGCCGGCAGGGAGAAAATCTTTCAAAAAAATCAATTTAGGACTTGATTTTTTTATAAAATGCGGTACAATGATACTTGTGTTAGCACTCGATAGTTGTGAGTGCTAAAATCATGAAAAGCAGGAGGAATTACAAATGAATGTAAAACCGTTAGGCGACAGGGTCGTTCTGAAGCAGGCAGAGGTTGAGGAAACTACACAGTCCGGCATCATCCTGACCGGAAATTCCAAGGAGAAGCCGCAGTATTCCGAGGTTGTTGCTGTAGGCCCCGGTAAGGTGGAAGACGGCAAGACCATTCCGATGAATGTTCAGGTTGGCCAGAAGGTGATCTATTCCCAGTATGCGGGAACCGATGTTACCCTTGGCGAAGAGAAATATACCATCGTACGTCAGGATGATATTCTTGCAGTAGTTGAGTAATCATATCACCCGGTGCGGGTGCATGACAACCGGAGCAGGAGGTACCCTCCGGATAAGGAACAAGCAACCGGAGCAGGAACGAATCCTCCGGATGAGAAACAACCAACCGGTATAGGAACAGTTTTCCTGTCCGGGTACATGTCATCCTGAGCGCAGCGAAGGATCTCAATAAAACATAACAAAAAAGTAAGGAGACGATAACAATGGCAAAGGAAATCAAGTACGGCGCAGAAGCAAGAAAGGCTCTTGAAAGCGGCGTAAATCAGCTTGCAGATACAGTACGTGTAACACTGGGCCCCAAGGGAAGAAACGTAGTTCTGGATAAGTCCTACGGTGCACCGCTGATCACCAACGATGGCGTGACCATCGCAAAGGAGATCACACTGGCTGATGCATTTGAGAATATGGGTGCACAGGTGGTTAAGGAAGTTGCAACCAAGACAAATGATGTGGCAGGTGACGGTACCACAACCGCAACGGTTCTGGCGCAGGCTATGATCAACGAAGGTATGAAGAACCTGGCTGCAGGCGCTAACCCCATCGTACTTCGTAAGGGTATGAAGAAGGCAAGCAAGGTGGCTGTACAGGCCATCTCCGATATGAGCCAGCAGATCAGCGGCAAGGAGCAGATCGCCAAGGTCGCTGCCATTTCCGCAGGTGATGATGAGGTGGGCGAGCTGGTTGCAGACGCTATGGAGAAGGTTTCCAAGGACGGCGTTATCACCGTTGAGGAGTCCAAGACCATGAAGACCGAACTGGACCTGGTAGAAGGTATGCAGTTTGACCGCGGTTATGTATCCGCTTACATGTCCACAGACATGGAGAAGATGGTAGCAGAGCTGCAGAATCCGTACATCCTGATCACAGACAAGAAGATCTCCAACATCCAGGATATCCTTCCGGTACTTGAGGAGATCGTTAAGACAGGTTCCCAGCTTCTGATCATCGCTGAGGATGTTGAAGGCGAGGCTCTGACCACCCTGATCGTAAATAAGCTGCGTGGTACATTTAATGTTGTAGCAGTTAAGGCTCCGGGCTATGGCGATCGTCGTAAGGATATGCTGCAGGATATCGCTATCCTGACAGGCGGAACCGTGATCTCCTCCGAGCTTGGCTATGAGCTGAAGGATGCATCCATCGAGCAGCTGGGCCGCGCTAAGAGCGTAAAGGTAACAAAGGATAATACAACCATCGTTGACGGCGAGGGCGAGAAGAAGTCCATCGAGGAGCGTGTCAGCGTGATCAAGACACAGCTGGAGCAGACAACCTCCGAGTTCGATAAGGAGAAGCTGCAGGAGCGTCTTGCAAAGCTGGCAGGCGGTGTGGCAGTGATCCGTGTGGGTGCCGCAACCGAGACCGAGATGAAGGAAGCAAAGCTTCGTCTGGAGGATGCTCTGAATGCAACCCGTGCAGCAGTAGAAGAGGGTATCATCTCCGGTGGTGGAGCAGCTTATGTACATGCAACCAAGAAGGTGGCAGAACTGGCTGACACACTTGAGGGTGACGAAAAGACCGGTGCACAGATCGTATGCAAGGCTATGACAGCTCCGCTGTTCCATATCGCAGCAAATGCAGGTCTGGAAGGCGCAGTCATCGTAAACAAGGTTATGGAGTCCGATGACACCGTTGGCTTTGATGCATACAAGGAGCAGTACGTAAATATGATCGAGTCCGGCATCATCGATCCGGTAAAGGTTACACGTACCGCACTGCAGAATGCGACATCCATCGCATCGACTCTGCTGACAACCGAATCCGTTGTAGCAGACATCAAGGAAGACACCCCGGCTATGCCCGCAGGCGCCCCGGGAGGGATGGGAATGATGTAAGTCCCTTATTCCAAGTAGCACTACAAAAAAGGAACGGCTCGTGCTTGCACGAAAGCCGTTCCTTTTTCGTTGTGCGTACTTGCGAAGCAAGGGCTGAACAAACCATGACGAACGTAGAGCCGCGAAGCGGCGGCCGACTGCGAAGCAGGCGGGTTCGTCATCGGTTTGTCCAGCCCTTGGAATAAGGGACGATGAATAGCGAGAACCATGAGGGCGGCCGACTGCCCCCTACAAATACCTCTTATAATTGTTCTTCCGATATCTTGCGGGCGTTGTCCCGTTCAGCTTCTTAAAGGTCTGGATAAAGTAACTGTAAGACCTGAATCCCAGCGCATTTGAGATATCAATATACGGAATATCCGTATTCATCAGATAATCCACCGCCAGTTCATTTTTCTTCTTTTCGATCCAGGCACCGATGGTGAAGCCGGTCTCCCGTTTGAAGAGAGAACAGAGGTAGGACTTGTTGAGCCCCAGTGCTTCGGAAATATCATCCACGCTGATGGTTTCGGTCAGGTGCTTGCTGATATACTGCAGCGCACTCATCACATGCCGGCTGTAACTGTTGTCCCGGCCGAGCTGCTGCATCCGTTCGGTGTAATCATAAACCATCCGCCGGTGGAGCCGGTTGATCTCCGTGGCGGAATGCAGCAGATCCACCTGCTGGATATAGAGATCACTCAGGGTATATGCGGTTTCGGAAGCCATTCCCCGTTCGATGCATTTCCGGGTGATCAGGGAAATGCTGATGATAAAATGATACAGGATGTTCCGGTTCTCATCTTCCGAAAGCTTTCCGAGTCCCGGATCCATCAGGGAGAAGCCGCGCTTCTCCAGGCCCATGATATTCCCCGTGCTGACAAGATGATAGAAATCAAACTCATCCTCCATCGGCATATGTGTGATATCCGCATCGGACTGTTCCATGAGACGGCTCAGCAGTTCCGATTGAATGTTTTTCATGGCAGACTCCTTTCAAAGAAGAAAATTGTGACATATATACATGATTTCCCTGTGGTTCTTTCGGCTCGTGTCGAATATAACAAAAAATGATAGTTAATATTGTTTAAAAAGGACTATTTTTTACAAAAATATAACTATATTTATACCGATATCTTTATACTGACCAAACCGGAATCCTTTTAGAATACTGGGTATAGACAAAACGGAACGTCTGAAACAGTAGTTCAAAAAAAGGAGGGTAACTGTATGAGACGAATCAAAAAGAGTATGTTGACGGCAGCGCTTTCTGTCGGCCTTATGCTCACCGGGATACCGACACTGCCGGTTGCGGCAGCCGGAATCCCGAAACCGGAGGGCTTTGTGACTTCCTTCGAGAAACACGGAACCGTTCAGGTTGCAACGGATGACGAAACCGGATATCAGCAGCTTTACGATGAGGACGGCAAGCCGGTGCAGCTGAAAGGCATGAGTACCTTCGGGCTTCAGTGGGGTGACGGAAACTGGATTCTGAACGATGCTGCATTTGATGCACTTGCCTATGACTGGAATTGCGATATCGTCCGGCTGGCTCTGTATATAACAGAGGGAGGTTATGTGAATGATCCGGCAGCAGGTCTTGCCAGGGTAGAAAAAGGAATCCAGCTTGCAACCGAACGCGGAATGTATGTTCTCGTGGACTGGCATATTCTCAGCCCCGGTGATCCCACCGATACCAAATATCTGGATGCAGGTCTGGATCTTCCGGAATATGAAACGATCCGGGCGGCGCATCCGGAATATACAGGTCCGCAGCTGTTCTTTGCATATCTGTCACAGAAGTACGGTGCACAGGGCAATGTTCTTTTTGAAACGGCAAATGAGCCGAACGGCAACGGAAATGAGAAAAATGCGGAAGATACCTGGAAGAACAAACTGCTTCCGTATCATCAGCCAGTTGTGGACGCGATCCGTGAATATGACGCGGATGATGACCCGAATGTCGTGATCTGCGGTACGGATAACTGGAGCCAGTTTGTGGATGCGCCGGTTGCAAATCCGGTACAGGATCCGGCAGTGGAAGCGGGAGAAGCGGAAGCTGACCAGATCATGTACACCTTCCATTTTTATGCAGGAACCCATGATACCAAGATCGACGAAGAGAAGGGTGATTACTGGCTCGGCGGAAAGATCAAGAATGCCCTGAAGGGCGGGATCGCTGTATTCTGTACAGAATGGGGTACTTCCGAATCGACCGGTGACGGCGGCCCGTATATCAATTACGCAGAGCGCTGGCTGGACTTCCTGGAGGAGTATAAGATCAGCTGGTGTTCCTGGTCGCTGGCTCTGAAGAACGAGATCTCCGCAGCCATGCAGGGCGGTGCGAGCAAGGAACCCGCCGATCTTGACGGTGACGGGATCCCGAACTGGAACTATGCAACCGATGATACGAATAAGGATCTGTCCATTACCGGTAATTATGTCCGTGCAAAGATCCGCGGTGAGAAGGCTCCGGAGTACGGTGCATCCGAAATGATCACGGATTTCGAAGACGGACTTCCCATGGCCATCATTCTGGGCGACAGCCCGGTTCCGGCTGAGGATTATCCGCTGAATGTGGTACAGGTTGGTGAAACAAGGGCCTTAAAGCTCGGTGCCGCAACCGGCGGTGTCTGGGGCGGCCCGCGCATTTCCTTCCAGGAACTGGGAAATGTGTATTCGCTTTACAGTGATATTACCTTTGATGTTTATATTGAAGATACAGCGGATCTGGTGGAAGGAAAGCTGGAGATCCAGCCTATCATCCAGACGGAAGCCCTCGGCTGGTGGGGACAGATCGGACAGATCACTCTGACCGCAGATGATTTCGCCGCTGACGAGGTGTCTGGCATGATGAAAGCAACTGCCAAGGCAAACTTTGATGAAAAGAAGGTGGGCGGAGATAAGCTTGGGCACATCACGATGCTGATCGGTGATACAAACGGATTCTATATGGATAATCTGGGACTTGAAACCTGGTATAACGGCGATATCGCCGATGCACCGGTGATCCCGGATGAGCCGGGTACCTTCATCGGACTTCCGTTCACATTTGAGAACGGACAGAGAGAGGGCTGGAAGCCGGAGGGAACCTCCACCATCGATTATCTGACCATCGCCATTGAAGAAGTCGGTGAAAATGATCATGCAATGTCCTTCCCGGTAAAGCTGGAAGCAGGAAAGAATGAATGGGAAGACGGTGTTCGTCTTTCGAGTCCCATGGGAATCCTTTCACTGGAAGAAAGCAAGTCTGTGGAAGCACTGGCTATGAATGTGTATCTGGAGAAGGGAAAGGCTACCACCGGAGAGATCATGGTTGAGGTGTGTTCGACTCCGAACGGTGACGGATACTGGTATCAGTCCGGCGGTGCAAAACTGGATCCCGTATCAGGCGGAACGCCCGTGACCGCACCGGGTGGAAGAGAACTCCTTCGATATAGCATTTATGTGCCGTTAAATAACAAGGCAGATGATTATGCAGTATATCCGTTTACGGCAAAGGTGGCGATCCGGAATACGATCCTGGCGCTTCATAACGAGGATTCGGATTACGAAGGACGTGTGTACTACGATAATATCCGTTATTTCGATGCAGAGAATCCGGATGATATCGACACAGAAGAAAACTTTATGAATCATGCGGATCGGATCTTTACGATCGCAGCTTCGGAAAATGCAAAGCCGGAGCAGATCCTCAGTGCAGTGAAAGCAGATGAGAATCCGTTGATAACGAAGGAACTGTTTAATGCTTACGGTCTTGTAATCGAAGATCTGATCGCAGCGGCAGAAGAAGAGGGCTCAGTGCTTTCCGATGAAGAGAAGAGTGCGCTGACTGAGAAACTTGGGGAACCCTCCGGTACATGGAAGAAGGAAGCCGGCGGCTGGACCTACACGGATGCAAAGGGTGTCAGGATAAAGAATAAGTGGGCTGAGATTGACGGAGAATGGTATTTCTTCGACAAGGGAGGCTACATGGAAGCAGACTCTTACCGTTCGGGCTACTATCTCAAAAAGAACGGTGCATGGGACGGAAAGAAGAAAGCGCTCGGCTGGAAGGAGTCGGCATTCGGATGGAGATACGAGACTGTTTCGAAGATCTACCTGAAGAATACATGGAAGAAGATCGACGGTAAGTGGTATTATTTTGCAATAGGCACCTATATGGCGGAAAGTCAGTTCGTAAAGGGCTGGTGGATCAACAAGAACGGTGTTCAGAGTGATCCGGTACGTTATAGCTGGCATAAGGATGCCAAGGGCTGGTGGTACGGTGCCAAGAGCTGGTATGCAAAAGGAAGAAGCTATGTGATCGACGGAAAGACCTATACCTTTGATGCAAAGGGATATTGCGTAAATCCGTAATTCATACGGGGAACAGGTATGATCATGCCTGTTCCCTTTTTTTGTGGCTAACTGCCGTAAAACATGCTATACTACAAAAGTTAGTATATCGAAACTGCGCGGCATTTCCGGCGTCAGGAAGGAGTATTCCATGTTAAAGGATTTGAATACATATACGATAGAGCAGGAACAGTCCCTGCCCGAGGTGAACGGTACCGGCTACGTTCTTCGTCATAATAAAACAAAGGCGCGTGTGGTGGTGATCAGCAACGATGACCCAAACAAGGTCTTCGCCATCGGCTTCCGGACTCCGGCTTCGAATTCCAAGGGGATCCAGCACATCATAGAGCATACGGTCCTCTGCGGTTCGAAGAAGTATCCCGCAAAGGATCCCTTTGTGGAACTGGCGAAGGGGTCTCTTAATACATTTCTGAATGCCATGACCTACTCGGATAAGACGGTCTATCCCGTAGCCAGCTGCAATGACAAGGACTTCCGGAATCTGATGGATGTCTATCTGGATGCGGTGTTCCATCCCAATATCTACGACAGGGAAGAGATCTTCATGCAGGAAGGCTGGCACTACGAGCTTTCGGATGCGGATGCGCCCCTGATCTATAACGGGGTGGTATATAACGAAATGAAGGGCGTATATTCCTCACCGGATGCGGTGCTCGGCGGTGCTGTGGGTCGGACCCTCTTCCCGGATTCCGTCTACAGAAATGACTCCGGCGGAAATCCGAAGGATATTCCGTCCCTGACCAGAGAAGAGTATCTGGATTATCACAGGAACTATTACCATCCGTCCAACAGCTATATCTACCTTTACGGGGATCTGGATGCGGAGGATGCCCTCGGCTATATCGACAGTGAATACCTTTCGGACTATGACTATCTGGAGGTGGATTCCGCGATCCGTCTGCAGGAACCCCTTCCGGCACCCGCGGATGCGGAGGAGACCTATGCGCTGGCAGAGGGTGAGGAACCTTCGGAGAATGCCTACCTTACCTGCAATGCTGTGATCGCCACCAGCCTGGATAAACGGCTCCGGGTTGCATTTGACATCCTCAGTTATGTGCTGCTGGATGCTCCGGGGGCACCCCTTTGCAAAGCAATCATCGATGCGGGTCTTTCTGCGGATGTGGAAAGCTCCTATGACACCAGCGTACTGCAGCCCACCTTTTCCGTAGTGGCCCACAATGCAGATGCGGAGAAGAGAGAGGTCTTTAAGGCCCTGGTGGAGGAGACGCTGGAACGCCTGGCTTCCGAAGGACTGGATAAGAAGAGCCTTCGTGCGGCGCTGCACCGGTTTGAATTCGAACATAAGGAAGGGAACTTCGGACGGTATCCCAAGGGACTGATGCTGGGTCTGGATGCCTTCGAGACCTGGCTGTATGATGATACGAAGGCCCTGGAGCTTTTCTCCATGAACGAGGTCTATGATGACCTGAAGGAGAAGATCGATACGGACTATTTCGAGCAGCTGATCCGGACCTATCTGATCGAAAATCCGCACAAGGCTTATGTGACACTTGTGCCGGAAATCGGGAAGGACCGCCGGGAAGCGGAGGCACTGGAGAAACTGCTGGAAGAGAAGAAGGCATCTTACTCTGAGGCCGAGATCGAAGCGGTGGTCCGTGAGACGGCGCATCTGAAGGCGTATCAGGAGGAACCGACGTCGGCGGAGGATCTGGAGAAGATCCCCATGCTGTCCAGAGAAGATATAGGAAAGGAATCCCGGAAACTGAAAAACGATGTGGGATCCGTGGACGGAACCCCGCTTATTTCCCACAGCATCTTCACCAACGGGATCGGCTATCTGGATATCTATTTCGATCTTCAGGATTTTACCACGGAGGAGCTGCAGCTGATCGCCCTGATGAGCGAACTATACCGGAGCGTTCCCACGGAAAAATACACACTGGGAGAACTGACAAATGAGATCAATCTTTCCACGGGAGGTATCACCGTCTCCTTCGGAACCATTGTTAAGCAGGATCCTTCGGATTACGGATGCTACTTCATGCTCCGGATGAAGGCTTTGGAGGAGGAAATGATCCCCGGTGTCACACTGGCGGAGGAGCTTCTGCTACGATCAAAGCTGTCGGACAGAAAGCGGCTGAAGGAAGTGATCGCGGAGATCTATTCCGGACTCCGGACGGATCTTGTGAGCAGCGGCCATGTAACCGCCGCGATCCGGGCCCGCAGTCATTTCTCGGAAATGCATGCAGTGAAGGAGAGGACGGAAGGGATCGAGTATTACCGGTTCATTTCCGGACTGAACGGTGATTTCGATGCGAAGTACGACAGCCTCTCCGAAGCATTGGAAGCGGTACGGACGAAGCTGCTGAAAAAGGCAAGGGTTACCGTATCCTATACGAATAAAGAGAAGATGCCGGAGGATCTTCAGGCTGCAGTAGCAAGCTTCCTCTCGGCGCTGGGTGACGGACCGATGGGTGAGAAGCCGGAGCGGGGAGTCCTTCCCGTGAAGAAGGAAGGCTTTACCACGGCCAGTCAGGTGCAGTATGTGGCAACCGCCGGAGATTTCCGCACGGCGGGTCTGCCGGATTCCGGAGCGCTGAATGTGCTCCAGATCCTGTTTGCATATGATTATCTCTGGATCCGGGTACGTGTCAAGGGCGGTGCCTACGGTGCCATGTGCGATTTCGCACGGGACGGTGCATCCTATCTTACCTCCTACAGGGATCCGAATCTGGAGGAAACCTTTGCGGTCTATAAAGGGGCGGAGGAGTATCTGAAGAATTTTGACTGCTCCGACCGGGATATGCTGAAATACATCATCGGTGCCATCAGCAAGGTGGATACACCGCTTACGCCTTCCGCCGAGGGTCTGCTCAGTTTCCTGTCTTACATGATGGGACGGACGGATGCGGACCGGCAGAAGAACCGGGATGAGCTGCTTGCCACGGATCAGGAGAAGATCCGCAGTCTGGCACCGTATCTTGCAGCGGTCCTTTCCGGAGAGACCCTCTGTGTCGTGGGTTCCCAGGCGAAGATCGAGGCTTCGGCCGGACTCTTTGATACGGTGGAGAGCCTGCTGTAGTATGCAGGTGCGGCATTTCGGGAAAGTTGGACAGTACATTTATGGATGAGAAGAAAGCTTTAAATGAATATGACAGGGAGACGGAAGAAAGAGACACTGAGTCATTTCGCTCCGGCTTTGTTGCACTGATCGGGCGCCCGAATGTGGGTAAATCCACACTTATGAATGCCCTGATCGGACAGAAGATCGCAGCGGTATCCAACCGGGCGCAGACCACCAGACGCCGGATCCAGACGGTCTATACCTCCGATGAGGGACAGATCGTTTTCCTGGACACACCGGGAATCACCAGAGCGAAGAACAAACTGGGAGATTACATGCTGGAGGTCTCCGGCAGTGCCATGTCCGAGGTGGATGTGATCCTCTGGCTGGTGGAACCCTCCACCTTCATCGGCGCCGGGGAGCAGACGATCCTGGAACGGCTCCGGAAGGTAAAGATCCCCGTGATCCTCTGTATCAATAAGACGGATACCGTATCGGCGGAGCAGCTGGCCAAATGCATCGACACCTATCGGACGGAAATGGAATTTTCGGAGATCGTTCCCGTATCGGCCATGCAGGAGAAGAATCTGGACGAATTGCTGAGGGTGCTCTTTGCAAAGCTTCCGGAAGGCCCCATGTTCTATGATGCGGATACCGTGACGGACGAAAGGATGCGGGATATTGCGGCGGAGCTGATCCGTGAACAGGCACTCCGGTTTCTGGATAAAGAGGTGCCCCACGGCATTGCGGTGCTGATCGACCGGTTCAGTGAACGGGAGGACGGAAGCCTTACGGATATCGATGCAACCATCGTCTGCGAACGGGATTCCCATAAGGGGATCATCATCGGGAAGAAGGGCGCCATGCTCCGGAAGATCGGAACCGCGGCACGGCATGAGATCGAGGACATGCTGGAGCAGCAGGTGAATCTGAAACTGTTCGTCAAGGTCCGGCCGGACTGGAGGGACAATGCCATGCTGCTGAAGGAATACGGATATCTGTCACAGAAGAAGAAACGAGGGTGAGCATTCCATGCAGGATGAGCTTTGTGTCAGGGGGATCGTGCTTTCGGTATCCCTGCTCGGAGAATATGATAAGAGAATGGTGGTGCTGACGGAGCAGCTGGGGAAGATCACGATCTTCGCGAACGGAGCCCGGCGGAAGAACAGCCGTTTTGCTGCCGTGACCCAGAGCTTCACCCTGGGACGGTTTCATGTCCGGCCCGGTCGTCAGTCCTACACGCTTACCGGCGCGGAACTGGAGCGTTCCTTTCTGGATCTGACACCGGATATGGAGCGGTATGCCTCTGCATCCTACTGCTGTGAACTGATGGATTACTTTACCCGGGAGGGTGTGGGCGGCAGGGATGAGCTGAATCTGCTTTATACGGCCTTTCATACACTTCTGGAGGGACGGCTGGGGCCGCGGGTGATCCGTTCCGCCTATGCCGTAAAGCTTCTGGATGTGGAGGGAGAGATGGCACCTTCGGAACAGGGCCTGGCGCAGTATATTCTGGCACAGCCCATCGGAAGAACCTTCAGTTTTCAGGCAACGCCCCATGCGGAGGAGGAACTGGAGAAGCTGGCGCAGGAGTCACTCCGGAAGGTGCTGGATTATCCGCTCCGTTCCGAGGAGATCCTGAAAAGCCTGGTGTGATGTATATGTTCCCGGGAACTTTCGGCTTCTATGGACCCGGTACGGGAAGATACCGGGGGATCTGATCGCCCTTCGTGTGATATTTTCAAGAAAACGGTTGAAATACAGGGAAAATGAATGTACAATACCATGCGGGCATGATTTGGCCCGGAACCATCGGCCGGTTACAGGTTGCCGTCCGTTCAGGAAAGGATGAATATCATGGTGTTTAAAAAACACAGGAGTTTTGCTGTTCTGATGCTGACACTGGGTCTTTTGCTTCTTGTCTCCGGCTGCGGAAAGAAAGAAGAGGAGACCATGGAGGTCATAGCGGAGCAGGACTTTATCGGTACAACGAACGAGAATACGATCCGGCTCTCCCAGAGCGGGGCGGTGACCGAGATCGCTGTCGAGGATTATGCCGAGGTGAACTATAAGCTTGATGAACTGGAGAAGTACATCCGGGAGCAGGTTTCCTCATTTAATCAGGAGAAGGGTGTGGACAAGGTGTCCTTCCTTCAGATCCGGGAAGAGGGAACCGTCATCAAGACCGCCATATCCTTCAGTGATATCGAAACGTATAATGAGTTCAACCGTATGGATGTAAAGCTCGCGGTCTACAACGCTGCCACGGCAGACCAGATCGCAGCCGAGGAAGAAAAGCAGCATGCGGTTGAGGAAGAGAAGAAGGCGGTCTCCGAGACAGAACTGGCGGAAGCCGGATATGACGCTTCCAACATGCAGCAGGAGGAGATCGAATCCATGGTGGAGGAGAAGGCAGTCAAGGCGTCCTTCACCGATCCTTCGGGGAATACCGTCGGTTCGGATGCCATCGATGCAAATGAGAATCTGATGATCATCACGGACGAGAAGCTGGCGGTGGAAGCTCCGGACGGAACGATCCGGTATGCCAACAAGCATGCGGTATTTGAAAACGGTGCGGCACATACGGACGGAGAAGGAACGGCCATCCTTGTTCTGTTCCTGGGAATCTGAGAACGGGCCGAAGGCCGAAGAATCTCAAATAAGTATCAAAATAAATAATTATAAAAAGGGCAGGAAGAAACAAAATGGAAAAGACAATGGAAAAAATCGTAGCACTTGCAAAGTCCCGCGGATTCGTATATCCGGGTTCCGAGATCTACGGAGGACTGGCAAACACCTGGGATTACGGAAATCTCGGCGTGGAGCTGAAGAATAACGTAAAGAAGGCGTGGTGGAAGAAGTTCATCCAGGAGAATCCCTACAACGTCGGTGTGGACTGCGCCATCCTGATGAATCCCCAGACCTGGATCGCTTCCGGACATCTGGGAAGCTTCTCCGATCCGCTGATGGATTGTAAGGAGTGCCATGAGCGTCACAGAGCGGATAAGCTGATCGAGGATTTCTGTACCGAGAACGGTCTTACACTGGACAGCTCCGTAGACGGCTGGTCCCATGAGAAGATGCAGGATTTTATCAAGGAGCATAATATCCCGTGTCCTTCCTGCGGAAAGCATAACTTCACGGAGATCCGTGAATTCAACCTGATGTTCAAGACCTTCCAGGGCGTAACCGAGGATGCAAAGAACGTGGTATATCTTCGTCCCGAGACCGCACAGGGAATCTTCGTAAACTTCAAGAACGTACAGCGTACCTCCAGGAAGAAGGTACCCTTCGGCATCGGTCAGATCGGAAAGTCCTTCCGGAATGAGATCACGCCGGGTAACTTCACCTTCCGTACCCGTGAGTTCGAGCAGATGGAGCTGGAGTTCTTCTGCAAGCCCGGTACACAGACCGAATGGTTTGAATACTGGAGAAAGTTCTGCTACGAATGGCTGCTGAATCTGGGGATCAAGGAAGAGAACCTTCGTCTCCGTGATCATGATCCCGAGGAGCTTTCCTTCTATTCCGATCATACCACGGATATCGAGTACGCCTTCCCGTTCACCGACTGGGGCGAGCTCTGGGGTATCGCATCCAGAACCGACTACGACCTGACACAGCATCAGAACACCTCCGGCGAGCCCATGGATTACTTTGATGATGAGACTCATGAGAAGTACATCCCGTACGTTGTGGAGCCGTCGCTCGGCGCGGACCGTGTAACCCTTGCATTCCTCTGCGAAGCATACGATGAGGAAGTGCTGGATGCAGAGAAAAATGATGTCCGTACGGTGCTTCATTTCCATCCGGCCATCGCACCGGTGAAGATCGGTGTGCTGCCGCTGTCCAAGAAACTGGGAGAGGGCGCGGAGAAGATCTTCGCAGAGCTTTCCAAAAACTGGAACTGCGAGTATGATGACCGCGGAGCCATCGGAAAGCGTTACAGAAGACAGGATGAGATCGGTACTCCGTTCTGCGTAACCTATGACTTTGATTCCGAGACCGACGGTGCCGTAACCGTCCGTGACCGGGATACCATGGAGCAGGAGAGGATCGCCATCGCTGACCTTCCGGCATATTTCGCAGAGAAGCTTGCGTATTAATTAAAAATCAAAGGTTCCGCCCTTCGGAAAAGGCATTTCCATGACATTTTCCGAGGGGTGGTCTTTTTTTTATAATTTGCAGAATCTTTATGCAAAATCATGTTTCTTTTATGGCTGATTTATGCTATAATATTTCGCAGTCGCGGAGTCTTTCAGTTGCATTCGGCATATTCGAGGGGTGCTCCGCAGAAAACAATACATTTTATGTAGGAGGTATCTAGTAACATGGCAAAGAAATGGGTCTACATGTTCAGTGAAGGCGACATGACGATGCGGAATCTTCTCGGTGGAAAGGGCGCAAACCTGGCTGAAATGACAGGCATCGGTCTTCCGGTTCCCCAGGGATTCACCATTACAACCGAGGCTTGTACTCAGTATTATGAGGATGGCC
Organism: Eubacterium sp.; assembly: GCA_017437905.1. Classification (GTDB taxonomy): domain Bacteria; phylum Bacillota; class Clostridia; order Lachnospirales; family Lachnospiraceae; genus Eubacterium_Q. Next base: position 341 of record JAFRWY010000083.1, on the reverse strand, counting down.
GCAAGATCAACGACGAGATCATGGCACAGGCTATGGAAGGCGTTGCAAAGATGGAGGAGATCAACGGCAAGAAGTTCGGTGACAAGCAGAATCCGCTGCTGGTTTCCGTACGTTCCGGTGCGAGAGCATCCATGCCCGGTATGATGGATACCATCCTGAACCTCGGTCTGAATGACGAGGTAGTCGCTTCGATGATCGCAGGAAATCCGGATCCGAAGTTCGAGCGTTTCGTATATGACTCTTATCGTCGTTTCATCCAGATGTTCTCGGATGTCGTTATGGAAGTCGGCAAGAAGTATTTCGAGCAGCTGATCGACAAGATGAAGGAAGAGAAGGGCGTT
>JAFRWY010000082.1 GCA_017437905.1 Eubacterium sp. | reverse complement strand
AGGAAGGAACCGATGGGCTTCGACGGATCCTTGATCCCGGCCCGGGACCGGAGGATGGCATCACTCACCAGACTTACCGCCGTATCCTGTCCTACCACTCTCTTATGCAGTTCTTCCGGCAAATGCAGGGTCTTCGCCCGTTCCGACTCGGAAAGCTTTGCTACCGGGATGCCGGTCCATTTGGAAATGATCTTCTCGATCTCATCCTCGGTCACGGTCTCGTGCAGCATCTGCCGCCCTTCCTTCGCCAGTTTCTCCTCCAGTGCGTCCAGCTCTTTCTCCAGTGCAGGCAGCTTGCCGTACTGCAGCTCCGCCGCTTTATCCAGGTCATATTTCCGCTGTGCGATCTGGATATCATCCTTTGTCTGTTCGATCTCTTCGCGGATCGTGGACACCCGGTCCACCTCCGCCTTCTCCTGCTCCCAGGTGGCCTTCATGGAAGCCGCCTTCTCCCGAAGTTCCGCCAGTTCTCCGGAAAGCACTGCCAGCCGTTCCCTAGACAGATTGTCATCTTCATTCTTCAGCGCAGCCTCTTCGATCTCCAGCTGCATGATCTTCCGGAAGATCTCATCCAGCTCCGCAGGCATGGAATTCAGTTCCGTCTTGATCATGGCACAGGCTTCATCCACCAGATCGATGGCCTTATCCGGCAGGAACCGGTCCGAGATATACCGGTTCGAAAGGGTTGCCGCCGAAACCAGGGCCCCGTCGGAGATCTTAACACCGTGATAAACCTCATAACGGTTTTTGATGCCTCTCAGAATGGAAATGGTGTCTTCCACGGTGGGCTCATTTACCATAACCGGCTGGAACCGGCGCTCCAGTGCCTTATCCTTCTCGATGTATTTCCGGTACTCATCCACGGTGGTTGCACCGATGCAGTGCAGCTCGCCCCTGGCCAGCATGGGTTTCAGCATATTTCCCGCATCCAGGGAGCCTTCGGTCTTTCCGGCCCCTACGATGGTATGCAGCTCATCAATAAAGAGGATGATCCTTCCGTCGGATTTCTTTACGGAATCCAGAACCGCCTTCAGACGTTCCTCAAATTCTCCACGATACTTGGCCCCGGCGATAAGAGACCCCATATCCAGGGAGAAGATCTCCTTATCCTTCAGGGAATCCGGCACGTCGCCTTTTACGATCCGCTGTGCCAGACCTTCGATGGCCGCGGTCTTGCCGACACCGGGATCACCGATCAGCACCGGGTTATTCTTGGTCTTCCGGGACAGGATCCGGATGATGTTCCGGATCTCCGTATCCCGGCCGATGACCGGATCCAGTTTCTGGTCACGGGCCCGCTGTACCAGACTGGTCCCGTACTTTTCCAGCGCATTATAACTGTCCTCCGGATTGTCGGACTGTACGGTCCGTCCGTCCCGAAGTGCCTTTACAACCGCAAGGAATTCAGACTCTTTAATCCCGTGCTTCTTCATCAGGGACTTCACGCCGGAGCTTCCGTTCCGAAGGATTCCCATGAAGAGATGTTCCACGGAGATAAACTGATCTCCCATCTTCTTTGCTTCATCTTCGGCATTCCCCAGAGTCTTCCGAAGATCATTTCCGATATATGGATCCTGCGAAGCTCCGGAAACCCGCGGAAGTCCGGAGACCATGCCCTCCGCCTCACGGGTAAGACCGCTTACATCCACACCCTGCTTTGTCAGGATCTTCACAATCAGGCTGTCCTCAATGGAAAGAAGGGCATAGAGAAGGTGCTCCGTCTGCAGCTCCAGCTGACCGTATCTGTCTGCCAGCTTCTGTGTCAGTTCGATTGCTTCTACCGATTTCTTTGTATAATTCTCAAGTGTCATACAGATCACTCCTTTCCGGTTTTGGCTTTGTTAGCACTCTCGTGCAGTGAGTGCTAACTTCTTGATACTGTTATATCACCAACAAAATCGAATGTCAACCGGTTTCTGAAAAATGATGAAACGGACTGCCGGTTGCAATAGCTTACACGATCGTCATGCCCTCCTGACCGACGGAATATCAGAAAAAGCAGGCGCGGACACATCCGTCCGCGCCTGCTTTTCGGTCATCCGGTTCCGGGAGTGATACACCTGCTCCGGGATCCATCAGAGACTGTCTTATTTTTTTTCGGCTTGTTCCCCGGACACCTAAGCACCGGTTCTCTGTCTCCCGGCTTACGCCTTCCAGAGACCGTGCAGGTTGCAGTACTCGTACGCAGCTACGAACTCGTCTCCCTCTGCCAGTGCAAAAACCGCCTTCGGTTCTTCACCCGGTGCAAGATTCTTTCTCTGGAAGCCCTGCTTTGTAAGAAGAGCGATCCACTGGATATAATGTGCCTCCAGCATCGGATGGATCACGGAACCAACCGTAACCGTTACGGTATTTCCGGAAACCTCAACCACCGGAACATGCTTCTCCAGAGCTCCGTCCGTGGTGCCCGGCTCCAGCTTCTGCATCTTCTCTCCGCAGCACATCATCGGTACGCCGGTACCCTTAACAACTTCAACGATCTGTCCGCAATGGGAACAACGATAGAATTCCATTTCCATAGTATCCTTCTCCTTTTCTGTAAATAAATTTACCGGCGGGTATTCCCCATAAGAAGCCGGCCGGAATCCATATTTATTGTACCATTTTCGTCCTGAAAACACAATCATTATAGTCCGTGCAAACACCGGTAAGCAGACGTCGGCACGATTTCATCACACATACTATCCCCGGCGCCCTTTTGACGAACCGTAGTGCCTTTCCCGGCCCGGCTCGCGCCCTCCCGCTACGCCCGATGTCGCGGCGCTCGTCTTTTGAGGCTCCTCTCATGGTCGGTTTTTTTTATTGTAATCTGTGTCCATCCGACAATACCACCGGACTTATTTGTCAAAGTGTAGTTTTTCCTTTCGAACATTGTCAAGATGGCCCATGTCGTTGAATATCTCCAGCCTGGGAAGTACGATCTCGCTCTGCTCCGGCCACAGGGCAAATACGGAAACGGAGCAGACTCCGTAAGGAAGTGCCGTAAGTACAAAGGGTAACGGCAGATTCAGTAGATGTGCGAAAAGAACCGCACCGGACCCTCCGTGGGCAAAGAGTGCGATGGTCTCATCGCATTCCTTCCTGCAGCGATAAAGTGCACCGGTTCGTTCCAGGCCGTATCCTTCCAGAAATGCGTCCACACCCTCCGACACCTTCCGGTATTCCGCCAGCAGACGGTTATCCCGGAAATATGGATGCTCCGCCCATGCATAGCTGCCGGAATACTCCGGCTGTTCCGTAAGAAGCCGGCAGGCCAAAGTCCAGGGGTGTCCTTCGTAAGGGACTTCCCTTCCCGCTTCTGCCGCCCCTAGAGTCGTTCCCCAGTCGATTTCGTGCATGAAGGGAAGCTCCGTTACGGAGAGACCCTGCTGCTTAGCCGTGAAGGACGCCGTCTGCATGGCTCTTCCCATGGGAGACGAATAGATGGCGCTGATCTTCTCCTGCTTCAGACGTTCAGCGGTGCATTTGGCCTGAAGCAGACCGTTTTCCGTGAGACAGTCGTTCTTATAATCCGGTTCCCCGTGTCTTACAAATATGAGCCGCATATCCCTGTTCCTTTCTTATTCCATCCTACCGTTTCCGGAACACCGCCGTAACGGCAAATATATCCTCTGTCGCATTCTTCTTCACCTCGGCAAAGATCTCTCCGTCCATGGCCTGCATGATCTTCCGACAGATATACAGTCCGAGACCGCTGCCCCTTTGTTTCTCCGAATTGCTGCCCCGGTAGAAGGAGTCAAAGATATTCGGAAGCTCCCGCTCCGGCAGGCTGCTGCCGGTATTCTCCACCGTCACCAGCCGGCATTCCTCTTCATCGGAAAACCGGATGGAGATCCGTCTTCCGTCACCGTATTTCAGCGCATTTTCCAGAATATTCTGCATCACCTCAAGGGCACGTTCCGGATCCCCCTTCAGTATACAGTCCGTATAGGGATCGATCACAAATTTCGTATGGACCTGACCGGCCTTCTCCGCATACAGTCCGTCGACCTTGTTCATCACCTCGGAAAGGTACCATTCCCCTTCCTTTACATGCATCTGCAGGAAATCCTCTCTGGCGGCATCCCGGATCTCTTCCACATACTTCTCCAGTTCATCCAGATTCCGGTCGATGCCCCGGTGAGCCTCCCTGCGTTTCTCCTCATCCTCATAAATGCCGCTGGCCAGTGCTTTGTTGTACAGCTTGATGGCGGAAAGCGGCGTCTTTATATCATGGGACACGGTAAGTACCAGCGTCTTTTTCTCCTGTTCCATGGCCAGCCGTCGTTCCTTCTCCTCCTCCAGCTTCTCCCGGAGCATATCCATCCCCCAGAGATACCTTCCGAAGTAACGGTTCTTCTCCTCCTTCAGCGGAATGGAAAGATTTCCCTTGGAAAGCTCGATGGGAAGCTCGGACAGATCCCTGAAGGGTTTCAGGATCTTCCGGTAGATATACACTCCCACTGCGATGGTAAGAAGAAATACCACGCCCCAGATCAGGTTGATCACGAAGAGCCCTTTTGCACTCCTCTGATCCATCCGGTATGATATCCGGTACACCGTTCCGTCCGGACCCACCGCCGCCGTATATTCATCATTTTCGATCACCGATCCGTCAAAGGGTTCCACCTTCTTCACATATTGAAATGATGATATGTCCGGTTCCTCACCGTTTTGGATCTGCCGGCTCACCCGCGCGATCTCCACCCGGTATTCCCGTCCGGCATCCTGTTCCTGTAAACGCAAAAAGAGGAAGTTGCTGCCGACAGCCAGCAGCACTTCCAGAAGAAGCACGATAATGATCATGATTCCGTTCTTTTTCACGTTCCGTCCCCTGTTGTTTCAGATTCTTCACTCCGTTCGGAATAACATGCCGCCTTTTGCCTGTTATTCTCCCGGCTTCATGCTTCGAAACGATACCCTACGCCCCAGACCGTAAGGATGTGTTTCGGCTTCTTCGGATCCTTTTCGATCTTCTCACGAAGCCATTTGATATGTACGGTCAGGGTCTGCAGCTCCGATTCCGAATCACTCCCCCACACTGCGTTAAAAAGATATTCCTTCTTCAGCGTGGTATTCTTATGCTCCATAAGAAGCTTCAGCAGTTCATACTCCTTCGCCGTGATCTCCACCGGACGATCTCCCACGGTAAGACTCTCCGTCACCGTATTGAGGCGGAGGTCTCCTTCCACCATTTCATCCAGTTCGAACTTCCGCTTGAATATACCCTTGATCTTCGCGATCAGAATATCGATATCATACGGCTTCTCGATATAATCATCCGCACCGATCCGGAGGCCTTTCAGCTGGTCCTCCTTCCCTGTTCTGGCGCTGGTGATGAGCACATGGGTATTCGCGCCCTCCCGCACCTTGGAAAGCACGGAAAAACCGTCCAGTTCACCCGGAAGATTGATATCCAGGATAAGAAGCCTTGCACCGTACATTTCATAGAGATGCAGAGCCTTCTCCCCCGTTTCCGCCGTACTTACGGCATAGCCTTCCTTCCGGAGAAATGCCGAAAGCAGGTCCGCGATTTCCTTATTGTCTTCTACGATCAGGATGTCCAGCATAGTCAGTGTCCTTTTCTCTTGTATTCCGATGGTCTGAGCGTTTTGTTTACACGGCAGGCATACGAACGCCGCCATGAGTTGATTAAATAAAGTATAGCACGGGATATGAGAGGAAGACAATATTATAATACGCTTCACGGCCACGTATCGACCACGGCTAATCCGCGCCTTCCGGCACATCTTCCGCCGCTTAGCGGCTCTCAGCCATGGCGACACGCGGCATTCCGGCTTCGCCGGTGAGACATACACCGGGGCAGCCACTCGTGCAGGCACGTGGTTGTCCCGGTGTATGTCCGATCGTGAACCGTAATTACCAGCCCTGATCCATGAGCCATGTGTTCAGGGCTCTCTCTCTTTCCTTCTGGCTCTTGCTTCCGTCGTCGGGATTTTCAAATTCACTCCGGATATTTCCATCCACGATGTATAGCACTCTGGTGCAGCGTGCTGCCACCTTCGCGTCATGGGTGACCATGAGAACCGTGGTGCCTTCCTTGTTCAGACGTACCAGTTCATCGATGACCTCCGTGGAAGAGGTACGGTTCAGAGCTCCGGTAGGCTCATCCGCGAAAATGATCTTCGGATTATTGATCATGGCTCTGCAGATGCAGGCACGCTGAAGCTGGCCACCGGATACTTCGTTGATGTCATTGTCAGCCACCTCGATGATCCCCAGTTTCCGCATCAGTTCCTCAGCCCGCTTCTGCTTTTCCTCCTTGGAGATATCCTCCTGCTTACTCTGCATGGCCGGAAGCAGGATATTATCCATGATGGTCAGATTCTTCATCATGTACATCTGCTGGAAGATAAAGCCCATTTCGTCCAGACGAAGATCCGCCATCTCCTTCTCTCCCAGACCGGTGATCTCCTTTCCGTCAAAGATCACGGTTCCGCCGGTGGGTTTATCCATGCCGGATACGGAATAAAGAAGCGTGGATTTTCCGGACCCGGAGGGGCCCATGACAGCCACCATCTCGCCCTCATTTACGGTGAAGTTCACATTCCGAAGAACATGGTTCTGACGCTTGTCGATGATATATGTTTTGCAAAGATCTTTTACATCCAGAAGTGTACTCATTTTTTTCTCCTCTCATTCCAAGCCTTCGCAAAAGGCTGTGGATGCCGTTCGCAAATCCCGCTTCGCGGGACAACTCCTTCGGAGTTGGGCATGTACGGAACGTATATTTCTGAAGAAATATACATTCCTATTCATTGTTCGCCGTATCGCTGCTCTTTACCCTGCGTACTGCCTGTGATGTGATCCAGGCCATCAGCATGGTGAATACCAGCACGATCCCTGTGTAAACCGCAAGCTTCAGTACATCGAAGTCAAAGGATACCTTAACCATACCCATCATCTTGAAGATCGGAGTGATACAGAGGTAAGTCATGGGAACCGACAGGATCACCGCCGCTGCTATGGCGATAACCGTACAGATCCCAAACCGAATCACATGCCATTTTACGATGGCCCTGTTCCGGAAACCCACCGCCTTCAGGATCGCGATCTGGCTCTTCTCATCTGCCACAAAGGACCGCTCCATCAGGATTGTTACCAGAAGTACCACTAAAAGGGTGATGATAAGGAGCAGATTCTGCACTGCCACCATGGTGTCTGCCACACCCATGGTATCCTTACAGAACTCCGCTGCATTGTTTACTTCGTCAGTGCCGAGGATGTCCCTTACTTTTCCCTTCCTCTCATCAATGGTCTTTTCATCCGGATGATCATCAAAGTCCACCTGATAGGCAAGCATACTCGAATAATACTTGAAATCCGTGGGAGCGTCCTCGTGAAGTCGGATCACCTCTCCCATCTGGTTCATGGTCTGATAGGTTGCCGTTACGATACACTCTTCCGTATGATCTCCGTAATCTATGGTAAATGTATCGCCAACCTTAAGGCCTGTCTTGTCTGTGATCACATCTGTTATTGCCACTTCGTTTTTGTTCTGCGGAACCGTTCCCGTAAGATAGGTATAATCCGTGATTTTGGTTCCGAAGCCCTGCTCGAAGGTAGTCTTATACGTCTTTCCGTCAAAGGTCAGCTTATATTTGTACTGCATATCCGAGTACAGCGTACAGGGCATTCCCGCATCATCAATCTTCTTCTCCGTTTCCTGAAGGAAATCTTCCATCTGCTCCTTTGTCTTGATCAGACCGGATTCCAGGTTACCGATATAGAGATCGCTCACCTTCCCGAAGGTCGGAGCAAACTGACCACTCAGCATGGTGGAGGATGTATTCACGATCACCAGCACCAGCATCATACAGATACCGATGGAAAGGATGATGGAGAGATACCGTTTCGGTGTGCTGCGGATATCATTCCGTGCCAGGAAGAATTCCGAGGAACCGGAGGTTTTGCTGATCCTTCTTCCTTTCTTCTTTTTGAACCGTTCGCCTGTCTGTCCGTTCCTGATCGCATCCACCGGAGACATTTTCCTGATCCTTCTTGTACTGCCCCAGGTGAAAGCGAAAATCACCAGAACGACCATAACGATTCCTATGATATGTGCCAGTATATCGGAATCATTTCCAAGAACCATATTCTCACTGACGGATCCGATCAGCATTTTCCCGAAGGGGAAACTCACTGCTCCGCCGATCAAAGCCCCGAGAATTGCCAGCGTCAGATACTTGGCCGCATACATGAACCGGATCTTTCCTGTCCGGATACCCACAGCCTTCATAACTCCGATCTCATGATAATCCTCCAGGATGGAAAGCTTGATGGCAAATTTCAGAACCAGGAAGGATACAATGATCAGCACTACGGAAAGGATCAGAACGATGAATGCGATGATCATACTCATCACATAAGTCATCTTGACCACGCTTCTTGCTCCGTTGAATCCCACATTGTTCAGGTCCGAAATGGACGCTGCCAGTTCCGGAACATTGTCGGAGTCGATATAAGCAACTTCTCCGCCGTAGTTTGTTTTAAGCATGTTGTTCGAAAGGACCTTGTCCATATCCTCTTCGGAAAGCAGGAGTCTCGTATTTCCCATCATTTCCGAACCGAGGCATGCATCCTTCAGCCCTCCGTCGATGATAAATGTGAGATCGATATCATCCTTATGAAACCGGATCTGATCTCCCACTTTAAGCTTGTTTTCATTATAGAAGCTCATGGTCACATAACAGTGGCCCTGTTCGGGAGCTTTGATCTCCTGATTATCCTTATCGAAGAATTTGAGCCCGTTTTCTTCTTTCGTCATAAGAAGCATGGTGTTCTGCATTTCCAGCTTCTTACCATCCATGGAATAATCATTCTTATCCGTGAATATCACATGATCCAGGCGATATCCCTTCACATATTTGTTGTTATCCAGGAAATCATCCACAGCGGTGTAAGCGCCTTCTCCCATGGTGATTACGATATAATCACCGAGCCCCGCCTTATCCAGGTAGTAGTCCGTCCCGGAAAGAACCGTGAGTACGTTGGAAAGGCCGCTGGCTACGAACATGGTGGCCAGAATGATGAAGAGGGTTAAGATGCAGTTCATCACCCGCTTTTTCTTCAGATCTTTTTTCAGCATTCGAAACAGCATGGATTTACTCCTTTCGCTTTGTTCTGAACATAGCATACCTCTTATTTATTAAACAATCATTAAATGACGGAAACAGGTATGTTATTTGCGGATGAATGGAAATGCATGGCATGTTTTATTCTGAAACATTCCCTCCGGACAGAACAAGAAAGCGTTCCATACTGCATGATTCATGAAGTACGAAACGCTCTTTTATCGGGAAATCGATCAGCAAAGGGATCCGCCATTATTCAGAATAAATACCGTTTCTGCTGATCATTCCGGGTCCCTTTAGTATTCCACATACTCCTTGCTGCCGTCGGAATAAGTGATCTCATAATAACCGTGGCTTCCGTCCGCGCAGTTCGGAACCGCTACCCGGGAGACCTCGTAACGGCCCGCCTTCGTGCCGACACGGATCACCTCGTTCACCGGCTCTTTTGTCACTTCACTCTTAACGGTTTCCCGGGAATCCTCTTTTCCGTCCACCATTTTCACACGGTATGTGGTGGTCTTCTCTCCTGCAACCCCTTCGGTCTTTACCTTTTCGGAACCCTTTTCCAGGGAACTGTCATCCTCCCGGACAGTTTCATAAGGTATTTCCTCGGTGGTTGTGATTTCCTCAAAGGTTACCCGGGTGATCACGATCTTCGTCCCGTTCTTAACCGCTTCCTTCTTATCCGGAGTCACCGTATCATCCGTCCCCAGGGAAATGTTCATCTGCTCCAGCACATCCCCTACGGTTCCGACTCCGAAGTCGATCTGCTCCGTCTTTCCGTCATGAACCACCGTAACCCCGTTGGAGGTGGTGATCCGGATGGTCATGCCGGTCTGTACCGTATCCTCTTCCTTCACGTTCAGGGACTGGTTCTCTGCCAGGGTGATCCCTTCCTGTGCCAGCACATCCTTCACTGTGCTGTTGCTCAGGATTTCCACGTTCTTTACATCACCGTCGTCCGTTTTGATCGAAACGGTAAGCATACGGCGGATCGTGATCTCTGCCGCGCCCTGCAGCTCGGTCCCTCCCGCCGGATTCACATCATCCTTTTCCGCAACGGTGATCTCCGCTTCCTTCAGGATCTCGTCCACCGTCTTCGGAAGGGATACCTCCACCTTCGTATCCACACCTCCGTCATGGATCGTGATCTCCGCCTTCTTCCCGCAGGCGGTAAGCATAAGCATTATAAGCAGCAGACCTGCTAATACGTATTTTTTCTTCATCTCTTCCCCTTCCGGTTTAATATGACAGCTCGGTTTCGCAGATCATCCTGTACGCCACACCGTCCTTCAGAAGAACCTGCACCTTACAGGTTCCGCCGGACAGCTCCGAAGAATCCAGATAAACCATAAATCCGTTACTTCCGATATGATACACCTTCCGGCCGGTTCCGTCCACCGATAAAACAATCTCTGTCTCCGTTGACAGGATATCCTCCGGAATCACGCCGGAGATCCGGATCATGGAAGGATCATAAACACTTGCCTCTGCCGTGAGTTCCGGCCTTTTTCCATCCACAGGCTCCTTGGAAGGAAGCTCCGTGGAGATATCCATCTCCGGTGCGGAAAGGATCGGCGGCTGTGTGATATAATCCTTCAGATTCCGCTCCACCTTCTCCAGGATCACCAGCTTCGGCTTCTGCTCCTCCACCAGCTTCTGCAAGCGGTAGGGAGACTCTCTGGTAAAGCAGGCCGTTTGAAACTGATCCGCAATATACGGAAGCAGCGTATTCCCGAAGGAATCCCGGAACATCACAAGACTTCTTTCCTTCTCCGGATTCTTCGTACAGATCCATGCATCCTCCACACTCTCTGTCTCCGTGGTGTAGGAGAATTCCGGCTTCACGTCGTAGTGCGTATCCATTTCCTTCTCTCCATAGAAGGTATACAGCATCCGGTTCAGGTCTCCGTCCGCATCCTTCGCACGAATGGCGGGTGCAGACTGATAATCTTCGTAGGACCAGTGATCCGGATGCATACTGTCATCCCATGCATGCTCTGTGTAACCATCCGGCATTGCCTGATCCGCGGTCTCCATGATTCGGTTGTACGCCAGCAGCGCTCCCTTCCCGTTCCAGTGAGAATCCCGTTTCAGATAAAGCTCCTCCGACTGATTTCGGAACAGGGCGTAGATATCCGCATAGGGAAGCCCGATCTCCTCACAGATGGCAGGCAGGAAATCCATGGTGTGCCCGTTCTTCACGATCGTGGAAGCATAATAGGGCATATGTTCCCCGTAAAGGGTATTCTTGTTCGGCGGAACAGTCAGCACCAGGGTCACTCCCCTGTCCTTCGCCCAGTCCGTTACGATCTTAAGATTATGCTTCAGGTTAAAGAGTTCCCGCTCCGTCATGCAGTTTGTTCCGAGATAATCTCCCAGCGTGGAACTGTAATAGAGCCATCCGTCGGTTCCGTAGATCACCTGCTCCTCCGCAGAGGTTTTAAACAGCGTTCCCTGCACGTAGGCATCCGCAGCCACCAGCTCATTCCGGAATGCGAAATGCTCATTGAACCATGCATCGAACTCCTCAAAAAACTTTGTATTCAGTCCCCCGTCCTTTGCGTTAACGGACGGAAATGCCGCCGGCGTTTTATTCTCCGTACTGTCCTCCGTGGGATGGAATGCCATACCGACGAAGGGCACCAGACAGGTCAGCATGCCGAGCCCCAGGAAGAGCAGTTGTACCAGGGTCAGTTTCTTCAAACCACGTTTTCCACCGGTTTCCCGATTGTTTTCTCCACCGACATCTTCGCCAACATCCCGACCGGATTCCATACCGGATTCCCCACCGACATCCCGACCGGATTCCATGCCGGATTCCCGTCCATGCGCTTCGCCACATTTCAATCCGTCTTTACTCTCGTCCATGCCATACCTCCTTCCTTCATCAGTTTGATTCCGAAGTTCCCTCTCTCATTCATGACATTCCCTGTCATACTATTTCACGCCTGAGGAGATTCCCTTCGTCAAAATCTGAAATAGATAAACGGATTGTACGCCCCTCCGGACAACCGGAGCAGACACCAGAGCAGGAGAAGGAACGCCGCAAAATACAGCAGGGTCTGCAGGATCACGCTTTGACCCTGAACCTTCTCTCCCGCTTCTGCTTCCGTCGCTGTTCCGTCTGAAACCACTCCGAAATCCGCAAAATTCTGTTCTCCCCGAAGTTTCTTCACGATCCGCTCCGCCGGTCCTGCCAGAAGGATTCCCGCTGCCAGCATCACCAGGAAGAAGGGGGTCAGCTGCTGCAGGGCCAGGGACATGGCTCGGGCACCGAAGTCATACCCTCCGAACATTTTCCCGATCATTCCGAAGGCTTCCCCCACCGTGTCCGCCCGGAAGATCACGAAACCGACGGTCACGAAAAGCATGGCATAGATATGCCCCAGCACCTTCGGCAATCTTCGAAGTCCCGGCACGAATTCCTCCAGGAAGCTGAAGGCACCGTGGAAGAGTCCCCAGAGCACATAGGTCCAGCGGGCTCCGTGCCAGAGTCCGCAGAGGAAGAATACGATCAGCTTGTTCAGAGCCGTACGGAGCTTCCCCTTCCGGTTCCCGCCCAGCGGAATATATACATACTCCCGGAACCAGGTGGAAAGAGAGATATGCCAGCGGCGCCAGAACTCCCTGATACTGGTTGCCGCATAGGGGAAATCAAAGTTTTCCCGGAAATGAAATCCGAACATCCGCCCCATGCCGATGGCCATATCGCTGTAGCCGCTGAAGTCAAAATAGATCTGCAGGAGAAATGCGACCGCACCGATCCATGCCGTGAGGAGATTTACATTGCCGGGGTCCGACTCGAAGATCGCATCTACTGCCACCGCCATGGTATTGGCGATCAGTACCTTCTTTGCCAGTCCGAAGAGAAACCGCCGGAACCCAAGCGCCGCCTCATCGATCCGCACCACACGGTCACGGAGTTGTGCGGCAATATCCCGGAACCGGACGATGGGGCCTGCGATCAGCTGCGGAAAGAACGATATATAAAGCAGCACGCGGAAGGGATTCTTCTCCACGTCCGCCTCGCCCCGATATACATCGATCACATAGGATAATGCCTGGAAGGTAAAGAAAGAGATTCCGATGGGCAGACGGATATCCGGAACCGTAAGATCGGTTCCGAAGAGATCATTCAACGAACCCACCAGAAATCCGAGATATTTAAAAGTAAAAAGAATGCCCAGATTGATAAGGACCGCCAGAACCAGCATCAGCCGTTTCCGCCTTCCCTTCATCAGAAGCACTGCAAGATAGTTCAGAAGCACGCTGGCCAGAAGCAGAAGGATATACACCGGTTCTCCGTAGGCATAGAAAAAAAGACTTGCCGCGATCAGCAGCGCGTTCCGAACCCGAAGGTTCGGAATCGCACTGTGAAGCAGAAAAGTCCCCGGAAGAAATATACATAAAAATACCAGCGAACTGAATATCATGCGAAGGGTCCTTACGTTTTACTTAGATTTTTCTGTAGGTCCAGCTGTTACCGGTCCTGGTAACCGCACCTAAATAGTTCGGGGAATCCCCTGACTTCAGCGGACGTCCGAAATAGTTCCCGGACGCATGCTTTGTCCACTCCGGATCATAGACCGCACCGCCGATCTCCGCCCAGCCGTGACCGCCACTGCTGCAGGCGTACACATCATCATAGCCGATGGCTCTGGCCGAAAATGCCATGCATGCCCCGAAGGTGAAGCAGTTCCCCGACTCCGTATCGAAACCGGCGCCGGCATACTTCTCCGCCCAGTCCGTTCCGGTGTAGTGGGGGATCCACGGATTCTTCTCGTAAAATGTATCCCGGATCGTCTCGAAGCATTTCCGTAGCTTCTGCTCCTTCGTCATGGAGGAATCCGTATGCTTTTGCACGAAGTCGATGGCTTTGCCATAGGTATCCAGGAATGCCCCGGATTTCTCTCCCAGCCAGTCTCCTGCCCCGGAGAATCCTTCCCTCTTTCCGTCGATGATCAGGATCTCCTGTACCGCCATCTCTCCGGTTTCCTTGAAGTAATACTTCCTGCCGTCGAGGGTCTCCCAGCCCACGGCCATCTCCCCGCTGCCGCGAAGGAGGTAGGTATGTCCCCGCTGCTGTAACAGTCCCGTCTTCATGGTCCCGGTTTCCTTCTCGAAGAAGTACCATTGATCCCTGTATTCCACCCATCCGGTATGCATCGCTCCGGTGGAGGGTTTGAAATAATACCATGCATCCTTATACTTCAGCCACCCGGTCAGCATGGCGCCGTTTCCGGTCTTCAGATAGTACCAGTTCGTGCCCTGCTGCAGCCAGCCCCGTTTCATGGTTCCGGTATCCGGCCGGAGGTAATACCATTGATCCTCATACTTCAGCCATCCGGTCTTCATAACCCCTGTCTCGGGGTGAAAGAAGTACCATCCGGACTTTAACTTCACCCAGTCCGTCTGCATAGCCCCGGTTTCCGGATCGAAATAATACCACCATTTCCCCTTCTGCAGCCAGCCGGTTTTCATGATACCGGTGGTCGGATTCAGATAATACCACTGATCCCCAACCTGCTGCCATCCGGTCTGCATCTTTCCCGTTTCGGGATCAAGAAGATAGGACCATTTCCCTTTCCGGAACCAGCCCGTCTGCATCTCCCCGGTGTCGGGATCAAAGTAATACCATGCATCCTCGATCTCCTGCCATCCGGTGACGGGGTTTCCTTCTTCATCGATATAATACGTTTTCCCTTCTTCCGTTTTCCAGCCGGCCTCCACGGGCTCCGGATCGACCAGCGGATCCGGGTCATCCGCAGAATACGTAAGGACTGCATCCTCTGCCGGTGCACAGGCGATCTCTGCCGCCGGATCCCCGGAAGCGGATTCCTCAGCATAGGCCGGTACGGACCATGCGGTCAGCGCCGCAAATGCAAGCAATGATAGTGTTCTGTATCTTTTGGACCGCATACCGGTTCCTCCTTCATTTCGTCTGTTTCACTCTTTTGACCAGAGATAGCAATATGCCTGGGTTCTTGCCGCGAAACGCTCCGTCTTCAGCAACTCCCGGATCTCGGCCTTTGTGAACCATCCTGCCTCGATCTCCTCCACATCGGAATCGCTGCCGATGATCTCTCCCCGGGCGGTCCCCACGACGCACACATTCTTCTCATTCGAGAAGCCCACGGCACTGTAGCTTTCGCCGATATGATCCGTGATCTCCACCAGCGTAAGACCGGTCTCTTCATGCAGTTCCCTGGCCGCCGCCTGCTCCGGATTCTCCCCCGGATCGATCAGACCCGCCGGGAAATTGTAGACCCATTCTCCCGGTGCCAGACGGAATTCCCGGTTCAGAAGCACCCTGGATCCGTCCTCACTGTGCATGATCAGCACCACCGCATCCGGCCCCCGGTCATGGAGCCCGGAAAAGCCGGTGATATTCCTGTCGCGGCTGATCATTTCATATACTTTTTCCGTTCCCGCCGCAGTCTCGTAGGTCAGGTTGTATCTTGTGATAAACCGTCCCTCTTCCCGTTTCTCCAGTTTCTGAAACTTCATGTAAAGACCTCCCGTAATCCAGTTAATTCGAGTCCCTCCCGCCAGACCCGGCGCGATATCCGGGCCAGCTTCAGCCGACAAAATCCCTGCCCGAAATGACGCCGAACCCCGTTATTCCGTCCATGCATCCGTCAGATCCCCGCTCTCCTCCAAGGAAACCCTGTCATCCTTATACTTCGTGGGCGACGGCTGAAACCACGCAAACAGAAAATCCTTATTCCGGGCAACGATCTCTCTTGTCTCCCGCCCGAAGGATCCGGAATATTCCTTATTCTCCGCTGCCACGCCGGTGGTCTCGATGTCAAATGCAAGCCCGAGACAGACCGCCCGGTACAGATGATAGGTCTGTGTCACCACCGTCATACGCCGGACACCGAATACATGATATGCACGGTACACACTTTCATAGGTGGAATATCCGTGATGATCCATGTATATATCTTCAGACGGTATGCCCTGTGCCACCAGATAGGCCTTCATGGCCTTCACTTCGTTGTAGTATTCCTCCGGGGTATGATCCCCGCTGACGATGATCTTCCTGGGGGAGATCCGGTAGAGCTCCGCTGTCCGGTCCAGACGATCCTTCAGCATGGGACTCGGATCCCCGTCCGGATAGTAGCTGCAGCCCAATACCAGAATGCATTCCGGATCCTGTGCCGGATCCCCGGTCAGCTCCTGCTTCCATTCATCCACGGTGAGGATATGCCGTTTTCCTTTTAATACCACATATAAATTGACGGCTATCGTGGAAAGGAATAAAAAGAGAAGAAGCGCCAGAAGGATCTTCAGTGCCATAAGAAGCCCCTTCTTCGCTCCGCCCTTTTTACCCTGTTCTTTTTTCTTTGTTTCATTCTTTTTGGTT